>JBALTK010000009.1:0-36110 GCA_036964385.1 Sulfitobacter sp.
TCAGCGTCCCAATACAGAAAATCCATCCAGCTGTCGTGCAAATGGCCGGGTGGGAATTTGCGGCCCGTGTTTCGCAAGGCTTCGGCGTCGGGTGGGCGCGGTGGCTTACGCAGCGTGTATCCGGTCTGGTGCAATGCCTTAGACCCTTTGCGCAGGTTGCACGGGCTGCAGGCGGCCACCACGTTTTGCCAGCTCGTCACGCCCCCCGCAGCGCGTGGCACGACATGGTCAAAGGTCAAATCTCCTTTTGAACCGCAATATTGGCATTTGAATTCGTCGCGCAAAAACAGATTAAACCGCGTGAAGGCCACCTTCTTTTGCGGTTTCACATAGTCCTTGAGCACCACCACCGACGGAATGCGCAGCGTTGTCGTGGGGGAGTGAACACAATCCTCGTATTCCGCGACGATATCCACACGATCGAGATATTTCGCCTTCACCGCTTCCTGCCATGTCCAAAGCGACAACGGGAAGTAACTAAGGGGGCGGTAATCCGCGTTAAGAACCAGCGCGGGCCTGTGTTTCAGCCCGCCCGGGTTCCGAGTAAATTCGGTCCTGAAATCGCCGTCCATCCGCACGCCATCCTTTCCCAATTTGGGATGACTATATCTCGTGTTTTAGGGCTGGCAAGCCTCACGTGCACACAAGATGTCGCAGGTAGATGGACGGTGGGGACTACTTATAGGTTCAGCTTGTCGCGCATGAACGCTAATGCAACAGATAAACCATCGGGCGCAATGCCGTGGCCCGTCCCCTTCATGATATGCGCGAACACATCGGTCCAGCCAGCTTCTTGCAGTGCTTCTGCCGCTTCGGGCAGAGATTGCGGTGGCACCACATCGTCCTGATCACCGTGAATTAGCATAATCGGCGGTCGTGAGACAGCTTCATCCTTCAGGCTTTCGGGATCAAGCAAACGACCCGCGATCGCCACAACGCCTGCGATTTCATCCTCGCGGCGGGCAGCCACATGCAAGCTCATCATGGTCCCTTGGGAAAAGCCGAACAGCACGACCTGTTCGGGCAGCACGTCCTCGTCCACCATAAGCGCATCAAGGAATGCGTTTAGGTCCTGAACCGCCATGGCCATGCCCCGCGCGCTTTCTTCCTCGCTGGAGTTATCAATCCATGGAATCGGGAACCACTGGTATCCGTTGGGCATCCCCGCCACGCTTTCGGGTGCGTCGGGGGCGATGAACAACGTGTCCGGCAGATGCTCTCCCAGCGGATCAGCAAGGCCCAACAGGTCCGCGCCGTTTGCACCATAGCCATGCAAGAACACCACAACCGAGCGGGTCTCGCCCGAGAGAGGTTCGCGGCGTTCTGAATTGAGGACTCGTGTCATGATATACCTTCCCGATTTTTGTTAACACGGTAATAAGTGAACAACAGACGCGCTGCAACTGCTCGCCATGGCGACCAATTTTTTGCCAGTTCTTCCAGTTCTTTCGCGGTAGGCCTTGCAGGCAGATCGAACAAAACCCTCGCCGCCTCTTGTAGTGCCAGATCACCAGGGGCGAAGACATCAGGCCGCCCCAAGTTGAACATGGCATAGACCTGCGCGGTCCAAACGCCGATGCCCGAAACCCCCGTCAGCGTTACGATCACTTGCTCGTCGCTGGCATTGCGCAGTGCGTCATAGTCGATCTCCGCCAGCGCCAATGCACGTGCATACTTCACCTTGGGGCGACTAAGGCCGACGGCCTTAAGATCATCCTCCGTCGCGGCGCGCACGGCGTCAGGCGTAATCAAACCCGCCGCCTCCACCCTGCCCCAGATCGCGCGCGCCGACGCAACTGAGACTTGCTGGCTTACGATCTTGTTGAACAATGCGCTGAAGCCATCTGGCGCAAGGCGCAGCGGCAGCGGTCCTGTCAGCTCCAGCGCAGCGGCAAAGCGTGGCTCACACGCGGCCAACCATGAAGCGCCTTGCGCCACATCCGCATCAGAAGTGATCCGCGTAGTCATAGCGCCGTCACCCAATCCAACGCAGCGGCGGTCTGACCCACAACAGGTAGTCCTTCAGGAACCGCTGGCCTGTCTATCAAAATGACATCAATGCCAAGCGCCGCCGCTGCGTCCAGTTTGGGGCGACTGCCCTCCCCACCAAGATTGCGACAAATCAGCAGATCGACACCGAGTTCTACAAACAGCGCCTCTTCACTGGGCGCTTCGAACGGAGGATCACCAAAGATCAACTCGACAAATGGATAAGGCACGGCCCGAGTGTGCCGTCGTGCTTGCCGCAGCATCAGAACCTCACCTCGAAACCCCGCATATTCGGGCAAGCTGTCCCAACCTGTTGCACAGAACACCCGCGCGCCCTTTGAAATCATCGCATTCGCCTCCGCGACACTCGCCGCCGCGCGCCAATGCGGATTGCCGGATAAATCCCATGCAGGACGCTCAACCCGTAGATAGGGAAGTTCAAGCTGATGTGATGCCTGAAAGCTCTGCGTTATTGTGGCGTGATCAAAAGCGTGGCTTGCGTCCAAAACGGCCGTAAATCCACCTCGTGAAATCTCGTCGCGCATCGTTTCGACGTCCCTGAACCTGCGCAACATCGGCACCTGCGGTAGCAGTGCGGGACCACGCGGTGCCTCGGCCACCCACATGGTATAGGCGGCATTGCGTGCAGTAAGCGCTTCAGCCAGCAGCTGTGCCTCGTAACTACCGCCGAGCAAAAGGATATGTGGTGGTTGCGTCATGCCCCAAGCTTTAGCGCCGCACGCAGGGGACGCAAGAGCGCAGCGGGGGTTGCTCCCCCACAGCCGCAGGAGTAGCCATGTCGCAGAACAAAGGACATGACCCCATGATTGATGACACCCGCGCCAAGCGCAACGTGATGGTGCTGGTTGCAGCCCAAGCTTTCCTTGGCGCTCAGATGCCAATGATTTTCCTTGTAGGTGGCTTGGCAGGGCAATCACTGGCCTCGAACATTTGCTTTGCTACCTTGCCGATTTCGATGATCGTCTTGGGGTCCATGCTTTCGGCCACACCTGTTTCCGCGATCATGCAACGCTTCGGGCGGCGCGCAGGGTTCTTCCTTGGCGCTGCAGGCGGTGCTGCTGGTGCGTTGATCGCAGCATATGGTCTCTACGTCTCGTCGTTTCCTATCTTCCTCGCAGGGTCTTTCCTGACAGGTATCTATATGTCCGCGCAGGGTTTTTACCGCTTTGCAGCTGCTGATACAGCCTCCGAAGAGTACCGTGCCAAGGCGATTTCATACGTCATGGCCGGTGGTCTCGTCTCCGCCATTATCGGTCCACAGCTGGCCTCCGCGACCTCACTAAGCCTGACAGCGATCCCATTTGTGGGAACCTACATCGCAGTTGCCGTACTCAACATCGTGGGATCGACCCTCTTTTTCTTTATCGACATCCCAAAGCCCCCTGTCCCATCCGCCGATGCCCCCCGTGGCCGCAGCCGGATGGAATTGCTGCGCACGCCACGCATCGCTGTGGCCGTGATTTGCGCGATGGTTTCTTACGCATTGATGAACCTCGTGATGACCTCCACCCCGCTGGCCGTGGTCGGCTGTGGCATCGCGGGTGATACAACGGTTCCGCCGTTCTTCGCCGATATGTTCGCGGGCGAAGAGACGTCGACGATGTTCAAGGTCATCGCGGGCTTTGTAGTCACAGCCCACGTCCTCGCCATGTTCGCACCCTCGTTCTTTACAGGTCACCTCATCAACAAATTCGGCGTTGAGCGGATTGTCGGCCTTGGCATTGCGATCCTAGGGGTTGCGGGTGTTGTGGCGCTCCAAGGTGTCGAGCTGAGCAATTTCTTTATCGCTCTTGTGCTGCTGGGCATCGGCTGGAACTTTGGCTTCATCGGCGCGACCACTATGCTGGCAGGTGCGCATGCACCGCACGAGCGTGGCCGCATGCAAGGCCTTAACGACCTGCTGGTGTTTGGTGGTGTGACTGTGGCTTCGTTGGCTTCTGGCGGATTGATGAACTGCTCCGGCGGCTCGCCAGTAGATGGCTGGGCGGCAGTCAACTACGCCATGATCCCGTTCCTGCTGCTCGCGGGTGGCTCACTGATCTGGTTGATGCTGCACGACAAACGGATGTCAGCAACCTAAGCGCTACCAGCGCCCGGTTGCGGCCCGCAGTGTAAAAGAAAACCCCGTCTCGGGCAGCGCATCCTCAATCACCGATTGGGGATGCGTTTTTGCATGGTTCAAAGCAGGTTCTGCCGCAGTCGCGAGTAGTAATGCAGGCCCGCAAGCACGGGAAATACCAGCCCTGCCGCGTCGTGCATGCGTCAATGCGCTTAGCCCGCCCGTGGCTAGAGCAACAACACCGTCAGGCGTACCATCCAGCAGCGGAACGCGCCCAGCAGCCTCAAGCGCCGGAATAGCGCGCAACCACGCACCGATACCTGCGGCATAACCCGCGCGGCGCACAGATGTCTCGCTGGCCTCCCCTAAAAGCGACGCGGCAACCCACATCAGATGCCCGGCAGTTTGGTCCACGTAGCGGGAAAGATCAGCGGCATCCTCAAACGGATCGCGATAGATGTCCCAGCGGCGCGCAGCAACCAACTCATCAAGCAGCTTTGCCTGTTCAGGAGACAGCACTTCTGCAAGGGGTGTCGCGACCTCATGACGCCGCACGGTTTCACCCGAAGCTATTTCTTCCAGCACATCACGCCACCATTGCAGGCGCATTTCGGCGATCATGCTTTCTTGGGTCACCCATGGTGCACGGCTTACTTCGACGTTGAACGCATAGAGCGCGAACAACGCACCACGCTGTGCCACGGGAGCCAGCATCGCGGTGCGAAACCGCAGCGGGTCGCCCCGTTCAACAATTCCAGCACAGGCATTCAGATCATCGGACCATGTCATGCAGGAGCAACCACGCTAAGCAGATATCCGAATTCATCACCGTGCGCACGCCAGCAAGCGGCTTCTTCTTCCGCCTCGTCCAGAACCTCGACCAACGCAAGATCCGCCGTGCTGCGCAGCAAATCCATGCGCGCAGTAAGTGGCGCATAATACGCCTCCCACGCTGCGTCGTCCAATCGGCGTTGGCCGATCACACGATATCCCGCTGCTGTGATCTGAGCTGTGATGCCAGCCTCGTCTGTCATGTTAGTTTTTTCTTTTCCCCACAGGGTTTTCACCCGATCCGAAGGGGTATCCGTGAACCAGCACGCCTCGGAGAAAGCGATCGCTCCCTGCGGGCGTAGCGATTTGCGCCATGCGCGCAACGCGACCTCAACCCCCATGAAATATACGGCACCCGCACACCAGATTAGATCATAGGGGTTAGCGATAACCTTCATGTCTGCCTTGAGCACAGTCACACGGGGGTCCCCGCCCCAAGTCTTCCGCGCGGCCTCTACGAAGTGTGGAGTTTTATCGAGGGCGGTTACATGTCCCTCAGGAGCTGCTTCAAGCAAGGACGCAATATCTCCACCAGGGCCACAGGCCACATCAGCGATACGCGCATTCGCGGACAGTTCAAGCAGCCCCGCAGCCCACGCAACATCCGCTGGCGATCCTGGCCCTTCGCGGGGCAGATCGCGGTGCAGTTGGAAAAACGCTTCCATATTCAGATCAGTACTCATCAAGGAACCCTTCAATGATGCCGAGTGTTCGAGGATCATTCACGAGCCCCAGATGTGTTGCGCCGAGGATCATATCAAAGCGCCCTTTGTCCGTCACAGGCCCCATCGTCGGTGCATATTGCGAAGACACAAACGCCTCATCTGCACTACCTGCGAGCAAGACGAAAGGCGGCAATGCTGCGACATCTTCGAGGTAGTTGCGGCGCGGTGCAAAGGATGTGTTCAGGCGGTATGAATAGGAGGTCGTGGCGGTATCGCCCAACGGCCCTTCCAGCACTGCTTTTGGCACGTTAAACTGGATAATCGGCAGATAGTTTAGCGCCTTGATCTGGAAGGTGTTGAGGATGCTCAGCCCGATAACACGCCGCAACAGAACCGAACTCCAACCTCCCGCATCTTCGCGCATCGTGGGAGCACTATGATGCAGGAACGGCGCCATCAAAACAGCCCCGTCCAGCAAATCCCCATGCTCCCCCCCTGCGAAACGAACAACAAGCCCGCCACCCGAGCTGTGGCCCGCCATAATCACGGGCTGATCAGGCTTTGCTACGGCGGTGATCAGATCGGCCAGATCATCTTCCAACTGACCGATATAGTCGATATCGCCCCGCCGTCCGGGCGCTGTGCCGTGGCCGCGCAAATCTGGCACAATCACATCCGCTTTGCCCGACAACTCACTGGCAAGTCTATCAAATTGCAAACCGTGCCAAGCAGAGCCATGCACGAGGACCAACAACGGGACGTTGTCTGCGCCACCGTATGTACGCACTTTTAGATCATAACCATCCCGCATCGGGAGACTTAGCAACGGTGCAGGCGTTTCACGCCCGCTTTCCAGCTGTTGGCTGAAATCAAGTCCGCCTTCGCCGCTCATCTCCTCGAGACTTTGGGTAAAGACCAGTATCGTAGCAACCACGAGCGTGACCGCCACGGCGATGACAATCTGTTTCAGGATCGCAAAAAACATCTGCTATTCCTTGTCCCGAATGAGTTTCCAGCGGATAGCATCCAGCAACGCTTCAAAAGACGCATCCACTATGTTTGCAGAAACGCCGACAGTCGACCAACGGCGTCCCTGTCCATCCTGACTGTCGATGATAACGCGGGTCACCGCCTCGGTGCCGCCTTGGGTAATGCGGACTTTGAAATCCACCAGACGCCAGTCTTCCAACAGTGCTGAATATTGACCAAGGTCTTTGACCAGCGCTTTGCTCAGCGCGTTCACAGGGCCACGGTCGCTGCCTGTCTCATCCATACTCTCAGAGACCGACAGCCGTTTCTCATCATCGACTTTGACCACGACAACGGCTTCCGAGAGGCTAACCATCTGGTCGTATTTGTTTTTGCGCCGCTCAACGGTGACGCGGTAGCGTTTGACCTCGAACAGGCTTGGCATTTGCCCCAGCACTTTGCGCGCCAGCAGCTCGAAACTCGCCTGCGCCGTGTCATAGCTATAGCCTTCGGCCTCACGCGCCTTAACCTCGTCAAGGATGGCAGAGAGAGCAGGATCGCCCTTCTCTACCACCAGCCCAGCACTGGCCAGTCGGCGGCGCAGATTGGATTGGCCCGCTTGGTTCGACATGGGGATAATGCGCGTGTTGCCAACCAAAGATGGCTCGATATGCTCATATGTACTGGGGTCTTTGAGGATCGCGCTCGCGTGTAGGCCCGCCTTGTGGGCGAAAGCAGAGGAGCCGACAAATCCTGCCTGACGCAATGGCACACGGTTCAGAATTTCATCGAGCATCCGCGAGGTGCGGGTAATCCCTTCCAGCGCGTCGTCTGTGACGCCCGTCTCATACAGGCTGGCGTAGGGTTCTTTGAGTTTCAGGATCGGAATGATCGCTGTGAGGTTGGCATTACCGCACCGTTCCCCCAGTCCGTTCAGCGTCCCTTGGATTTGACGCGCACCTGCATCCACGGCGGCCAGCGTACAGGCAACCGCGTTTTCGGTATCGTTATGGGTGTGGATGCCGAGGCGCGCGCCTTCAATCCCTGCAGCGATCACATCAGCCGTAATGCGCCCGACCTCCGATGGCAGCGTCCCGCCGTTGGTATCGCACAACACAATCCAGCGCGCGCCCGCATCATAGGCGGCCTTGATCGCCTCTAGCGCATACGCGGGGTTGGATTTGTACCCGTCAAAGAAATGCTCGGCGTCAAACAGCGCCTCACGCCCCTGCGCCACGATGTGCGCGATGGATTTGGCGATATTCTCGGTGTTTTCGGGCAGTGTTATGCCCAGCGCTGTGGTCACATGGAATTCATGTGTTTTGCCGACCAAGCAGATGCTTTGCGTGTTCGCGTTCATCACAGCAGCCAGCACATCGTCGTTTTCCGCCGACATGCCGTTGCGTTTGGTCATACCAAAGGCGGTCATTGTCGCGCGCGTCTTGGGCGCTTCGTCAAAGAACGCGGAATCTGTCGGGTTCGCCCCCGGCCAGCCGCCTTCGATATAATCCACGCCCAGCGCATCAAGGGATTTAGCAATGATCTGCTTTTCCTCAGTGGAGAACTGCACGCCTTGGGTTTGCTGGCCATCACGCAGCGTTGTGTCGTAGAGAGATAGGCGGGTTCGATTCACAGCTTCCATTCCTCGATAAGCGCCTGAATTTTCTGTTCTTGGTTTTCTTTGCACGGCAAAATGCCTTGCTTCATCTGCTCTGCAATTCCATACCAAAAATCAGCTTCATCATCACTCTCAGTCGCTACTCCCCTGTTTGCCCTTGAGTATGCTACACCGATGCTATCCAGTTGTTTGCGGGCGACTTCGACTCCAGCCTTAGACATCCGCACTTCTATTCCTACAGCTACCAATGCAGCCTTTAACCGGTCGACCTCTGAAAAGTCTTTTGTTTCCATCGCCACTGAACGTGCATCTGACAGCAATTGTGCCAAAGGTGCTAGGTCATCGGTAACGTCGTCAAACCATTCTGACCAGTGGCGCCCCAAGAAACCCAAAAATTCAAGGTCTCGATACAATTGCCCTCCAAAGACCGAAGGCGCTGCGGAACCTTTGGACGCTAGGAATCTTAAATGGGTTAGCGCCATGGAACTGTTCAAATCGTCTGTCAAAACATCTATGAGTCCAGGACTTGGTTCAGCGGGATCCTTTTTTTGAAGGCCTCCGGCTTTTTTTGCTTCATACCACTCTTCAAGTACGGTCGCACACTGGCGTAAAAATTTTTCCGCCTCTTGGGCTTTCTCTTCAGTCCAGTCCATCGGCTTGCGGTAGTGGGTGCTCAACATTACGAACCGTATCACCTCGCCTGCCACACCTTGGTCCAGCAGATCGCGCACGGTGAAGAAGTTGCCAAGCGACTTGGACATCTTCTTGCCCTCTACTTGCAGCATCTCGTTATGCATCCAGTAGTTCGCCATGGCATCCGTGTCATTGGCACAGCAGCTTTGTGCGATTTCGTTCTCGTGGTGGGGGAACATCAAGTCGTTTCCGCCGCCGTGGATGTCGAACTGCGCACCCAGTAGCTCATGCGCCATGGCCGAGCATTCAATGTGCCAACCCGGACGTCCTTTGCCCCATGGGCTATCCCATCCGGGCAGGTCAGCAGGCGATGGCTTCCACAGCACAAAGTCCATCGGGTTCCGCTTGTACGGCGCGACTTCGACCCGTGCGCCTGCGATCATATCGTCAACGCTGCGGCCAGAGAGGCTGCCGTAGTGTTCTTTCCAACTATCTACAGCAAAGAGCACATGCCCCTCGGCCTCATATGCATGCTCTTTGGCGATGAGGCCTTCGATCATCGCGATCATCTCGGCAATATACTCGGTCGCACGCGGCTCATGGTCGGGGCGCATCGCACCCAGCGCGTCCATGTCTTCGTGATACCACTTGATCGTCTCGTCCGAGCGCTCGTGGATCAGCTCTTCCAAAGTGCCTTCCGCTCCCGCCGCCTTGCGCTTTTGCGCCGTCTCGTTGATCCGATCATCCACGTCCGTAAAGTTTCGCACGTAAGTGACATGGTCCTCCCCGTATACGTGGCGTAGCAAGCGGTTGAGCACATCAAACACTAGCACAGGCCGCGCATTGCCCAGATGGGCGCGGTCGTAGACTGTCGGGCCACAGACATACATCCGCACATTATTGGGATCGATCGGGACAAACTCCTCGCGCTTGCGGGTCTTTGTGTTGTGCAGTTTGATGGTCGTCATGGCATATGTCCTAATCGGGCGCAGGGATGCGCGGGACATGGCACAGTTTCAGGGGAAATAAAACAACGTGATCAAGGCCCGCGAGAGGTATCTCAGCAGGTAATTGTACAGCTTGTAATGATCATTCGTGTTGTCATGGCATAAGCGTAAACCAGCAACGACACATCGGTCAAGGTTGATTGACAAATGCGCGCCCCTCTGCGCCCCTGCGCGAGAAATTTACGGAAGGGACAACCATGCAAGTATCAAACCGGATCAGCACAATCCTCAGTGGCGGCTCTGACGGGTGGGAGGTGTTCAACCGTGCCCGCCAGATGATCGCAGAAGGCATCTCTGTGACGGAGTTGACCATCGGCGAGCATGACATCCGCACGGCAGCACCCATTTTGCAGGATATGCACCGCTCCGCCATGGGAGGTCATACTGGCTATGCCTCTATCCCCGGCATCCCTGCCCTACGCGATGCGATTGCCGCACGGGTCACGGCGCGCACGGGCGTTCCTACGTCGCGCGAGAACGTTATGATCACCCCCGGTGGGCAGTCCGCGTTGTTCGCCGCACATATGGCTGTGATCGATCCCGGCGATACAGCGCTCTATATTGATCCCTACTATGCGACCTACCCTGGTACACTGCGCGGTGCTTCTGCTGTACCTATGGCAATCAAGGCACACGCATCTGACGCGTTCCAACCCCGTGCAACAGATATTGCCGCCCACGCGGCGGGCGCAAAGTCACTGTTGATCAACTCACCCAACAATCCCACAGGTGTTGTCTATAGCCGTGAGACGCTTGAAGACATCGCCGAGGTTTGTGTCGAGCATGATCTATGGCTCATCTCGGACGAGGTCTATGACACGCAAATCTGGGAAGGTGAGCATATCTCCCCCCGCGCCCTTGAGGGAATGGCAGAACGTACGCTGATCGTAGGTTCTATGTCCAAGAGCCATGCAATGACGGGATCTCGTATCGGTTGGGTCGTTGGTCCTGCACATATCGTTGAGGATCTCATTAACCTCGCCACACACACGACCTATGGCGTTCCGGGCTTTATTCAGGAGGCGGCACTGTTCGCACTGGAGCAAGGCGAAGCATTCGAGGCCGAAATTGCAGAGCCGTTCCGCCGACGCCGTGCTTTGGCATATAACGTGTTGGCCGCGCAAAACGTGGTTGGTGTCGTACCCAATGCGGGTGCAATGTATATGATGCTTGATGTTAGCGCGACAGGGCTGAGCGGTGAAGGATTTGCCTACGCGCTTCTTGAGGCACACCATATCGCTGTCATGCCGGGTGAAAGCTTTGGTGCCGCTGCTGCGGGTCATGTTCGGGTTGCGATGACTGTGGATGATGCTGCATTCGAGAGTTCACTGAAAACTCTATGCGACTTTGCCATCACCCTCGCCACTAAGGGCTAAATGATAAGGCGCGCCCGTGATAGGCGCGCCTTTCTTAACGTAACTCGTGAGACAATTAGAAGCGGAATGATCCGCGCAGGTTGAATGTGGTTGCATCTGCATCCACGCCCGAACCTCCGATATCGTCAAAGCGGTGCTCAAGCAGTTCACCACCGACGGTAAAGCGTTCGGACACTTGATATGCCACACCCACACCGATGAATTCACCTGTATCATCGCCAATGTCGGTCTTCAGCTTGGCTGCACCTGCGGTCGCATAGACCAATGTACGTCCAAAGTCATAACCGCCGCGCAGTTTCAGGCGTGTGACGCTGTCTGCGTTTGCTGCACCGTTCAGATCAATGTCTGTCTTGTCGTACTCAAGCTCACCACCAACCACGTAGCGGCCAAAGTCATAGTCGTAGCCCAAGTGCAGACCATATGTGGTGTCGTCACCATCCGCGTCGCCGTCGCCGTTCACATCACCGTAGCCAAGGTTTAGACCACCGTAAGCGCCAGTCCAGTCGCCGCCCGCATATGCAGGCTCAAACACTGGTGTCGCTACCGTCTCGACTACGGGGTCAGCCAGATTGCCAGCGATAGCCGTGCTTGCGAGCAAGGATGTGGAGACGAGTGTTGCAGCACCGAATTTATAAATCGTTTTCATGTTGGGTTCCTTCAGAAGAGTTCAACGAAAACAGGTATTTTGTTACCCATCGGCACTCAAACACATGCACGAGGCTTTTGGTTCCGAAATTCTTAATCACATTTTTCGTGCAGGCAAAACACCGCTTCATGGATGTCGAAGCGGCGTAATTACGCCGTTTTTGAACTGCCGGATACGTCGTAAACAGGACAGATTTGGTCGCCATCTCTTTCCAATCTTGTCTTGAGGGGGAGCGGCAATATGCAGAACAGCGTTTGCACAGCGATATTGGTCATTCGCACGATCGGGGCGGAACGCGGGCGCGCGGCGCGCGGCGCACCGCAGAGCGGCTTATTCACCCTGAATTGACCATTACGCTGAAAGAGACCGACATGAACCAACAAATCACCTCACGCTCTGGTGGCCGCGCCGCGAGACGTGCTGCCCGCTCCGCCGCGCTGCCCGACAATCTGCGCCCCGTCCGCGCAGGCCTTGAGGGTGGCAAATACAAGCCGCTGTCCGAGATTGACGTTCAAAAAATCCACCGCGCTGCTTTGGACGCGCTCGAGACGATTGGCCTCGCGGACGCGCCTCCCTCTGGTATTGCCCATCTTACAGGCGCTGGTGCCATCCTCGGCGAAGATGGTCGCATCCGCTTTCCTCGTGCGTTGGTTGAAGACACTTTGGCCCGCGCCAACCGCTCAATCACCTTGATGAGCCGCGATGGCCTGAACGACCTCGACCTGTCAGGTACGCGTGTACATTACGGCACTGCGGGCGCTGCGGTGCATCTGGTCGATGTTGATGGTAAAAACTACCGTGATTGCGGCGTCCAAGACCTGCACGACGCGGCAAAAATCGTAAACACGCTGGATAACGTACATTTCTGTCAGCGCCCGATGGTCTGTCGCGATATCCCCGATAACCTTGAGATGGATTACAACTCCATCTTTGCCTGTGTTGCAGGCACGACCAAACACATCGGCACCTCCTTTACGGATCCAAGCTTTGTCGCCCCCGCCATAGAGATGTTGCACATGATTGCGGGCGGTGAAGACAAATGGCGCGAACGGCCCTTTGTTTCCAACTCCAATTGCTTTGTTGTGCCTCCGATGAAGTTCGCGACTGAATCCTGTCTGGTCATGGAGGAATGTATTAAACACGGCATGCCTGTGCTTCTCCTTTCGGCGGGTATGGCGGGTGCCACCGCCCCCTCCACCGTTGCGGGCGCGATTGTCCAAGCGGTTGCTGAATGTCTTGCAGGTCTCGTCTATGTCAACGCGGTCAAGCAGGGACATCCGGCAATTTTCGGCACATGGCCTTTTGGGCTAGACCTGCGCACTGGCGCGATGACGGGCGGCTCGGGAGAGCAAGCGCTGCTTACAGCGGGTTGCGCACAGATGCATAACTTCTACGACCTGCCCGGTGGCGCCGCAGCAGGCATCGCTGACAGCAAGCTGCCCGACATGCAAGCGGGCTGGGAGACTATGTGCTCCAACGTTATGGCAGGACTGTCGGGCTGCAATATGATCTATGAGGCCGCAGGTATGCACGCCTCACTTCTGGGTTTCTGTCACGAGAGCTTGATCCTAGGCGACGATGTAATTGGTCAGGCCCTGCGCTGTGTCCGCGGGATCGAAGTGAATGACGAAACGCTAGCCTTAGATCAAATCGCCGAAGTTTGTATGGGCGGCCCCGGTCATTACCTCGGCACCGCTGGGACGTTGGGCCGTATGCAAAGCGATCACTGCTACCCCACCTACGGAAACCGCATGTCGCCGAAAGAATGGGTCGAAAAGGATAAACCAGATCTGATCACAACGGCGACGAAACGCAAGGAAGAGATACTTAGCGCACCTTCCGCAGCCGCACTTGATCCCACGATAGACCGTACTGTCCGCCAACGTTTCAACATACATCTAAAGGGGTAACCTCCAGGAGCGGGATCAGTCATCCTCGCTCTTGGTCAAAACGCTTTAGTTACTGCTCACAAAAAGGTCGGCTGGACGGTTCACCGCTCAGCCGACCAAAATGTATCAGAGGACCGGTCCCTGGGGGGCATCCCGGGCCTCTGATGCTTTGCGCGCCCTGCTGCCACAGCGCTGCGCAAATTTCGTGCGGGTCTTAGCCGGCGGGCATCAGACCTGCTTCTTGTGCCGCTTTGACTTCTGCATCCTCAAGCATGCCGTCCCCGTTGAGATCGGCCGTGGTGAACATGTCTTCGGTCACGTCAGGATAAACCGCCTGCACTTCGGCAAGGCTCAGTACGCCGTCCCCGTCTGCGTCGGCTTGGACAGCACTTTGACCCATGGCGAATGCGGGCATGCACAGAGCTGTTGCGGCGATAGCGGCGAATGTTTTGGTGCGTGTCATATGGTGTCTCCATTTATTTCGTGTGTCAGAGCCCCCGTTCGGCGCTCTCACAAAGATAGAGGCTCCAAACACCGTTTGCGTCCCGCCACCACATCAGAGCGCGGGGAGCCGCCGATATACCCCCGCCAGATGCGCGCCCTACCGCCCAAAAAGGGCCCTCTCGCCTGATCGGCGAAATACCCCCTATGGTTGAATATGTAAAACACGTCATGCTGAGGAAAACAAGAATGGCAGGAACATAAAATGACACTTACCCAAGAGACCACTGACTTTACCGCTCTTGCACTCCGCCTGCGCCGCCGTGCGCAACGCTTGGGCGCGCAGCCCAGCGATGCGGAAGATATGGCCCAAGAGACCTTGTTACGTCTAATGCAGCGGATGACGGGTCGAGATGTGGAAGCACCAGAGCATTACGCCATGATAATTCTCCAGAATCTCATCCGCGCAGGCTGGCGTGCGCGTGTGGAGACGACCGAGCTGGAGGAAGACAGCGCCAGCACCCTACCCGTCGGTGACAGTCGATTGGCCGTGGCCGACCTACGCGCCGCCATCGCAGGGCTCCCGCCAGAACAAGCTTTAGTGATGAGCCTAGTGCTTCAGGGGGAGTTCAGCCCGCAAGCAATCGCAAGGCAGCTAAATCTGCCTGTCGGGACAGTCATGTCACGGCTTGCGCGTGCGCGGGCCAAGCTACGAGTTTATATCGGCATTGAGGCAAGCACGCCGGTGGCAGAACTCCTGTAGGGTCACACCCAGCTTAGAACGACAGCAGCTAGCACCAGATAGCGTGCGCCCTTGGCCAATGTGACAAGTACCACAAAGGGCACCAGCGGCTCACGCATCACCCCCGCCACCACTGTCAGCGGATCCCCCACAATGGGCAGCCAACTGCCCAAAAGCGACCAACGGCCATAGCGCCTGTACCAGTTCTGCGCGCGCGTTAGTTGTTGGTCGTTTGTCGGAAACCAGCTGCGTTCTTTGAAACGTAACAGATAATGCCCCAGCACCCAGTTGATGATCGACCCCATCACATTTCCAACGGTCGCCACCACCAACAAGGCTGTCACAGACCGTTCACCGCCCAGCAACAATCCAGCCAAAACAGCCTCTGACTGCATCGGAAGGACAGTGGCTGCGACAAGCGCGGACAGAAATAGAGCAACGTATCCAATCATCTACGACCCAAAGCTTATCCAGAACATAAAAAGGGGGAGCGCGAACGCTCCCCGTCTAGTTTCGCCGCAAAGGCTCAATTTATTAACCGCTCGATTTATTTTTATGCCTGCGGCCTTTGCGTCGTCAGGGGGCGAGCGCACCCGCCCCGTGTAAGCGGTTCCAGCCTGTGGCTAGAACCGCGAAAGGCGGCGATCGTTCTCTTGTGAACGATGAGAGCCTCTCGCATCCAAATTTCTCACCTAAAGAAAGAAGCCTGTATTCAAAATGGGGCGCCACTCAGCGCCCCACTCTTTTCCCTATCAGCTACAGCCGCTTGTCCCGCCGCAGGTGTTGCACTTCATGCAAGTCCCGTTGCGCACCAAAGTGTAGTTACCACACTCGCCGCAAGCTTCGCCTTCATAGCCCTGCATCTTAGCCTTGGACCGCGCATCCATGGAGATCGCACCCGAGGTAATCGATGTGGTGCTTTTCACAGCAGTCACGACGCCTGCATCACCTTGCGGGATCATTGAGGACAACGCATCCATCGCTGCCGACTGGCCACCCTGAAGCACTGTCAGGCTTTGTGGCACACGGTTACGCAAGTAGCCTTGTGAGGTAATCTGCCTAAGCACTTCCAAGGACTTAGAGGCAGCGCTCTCTGACACTTTGGAGACGTTTGCAACACCCTCTTGGTCACCACGACCTAGGGTATCGAATGTAGCGCCCTCAGGCTGTACATGCGCCAGATCGGTGCGATCAAGATAGCTTACCGCCAGTTCGCGGAAGATATAATCGAGGATCGAGGTCGCTTGTTTGATGCTGTCATTGCCTTGCACCATGCCCGCAGGCTCGAATTTGGTGAAGGTGAAGGCATCGACGAACTCTTCAAGCGGCACACCGTATTGCAGGCCAACAGACACCGCGATGGCAAAGTTGTTCATCATGGCGCGGAAGCCTGCACCCTCTTTGTGCATGTCGATGAAAATCTCACCAAGAGAACCGTCAGTGTATTCGCCCGTACGCAGGTACACTTTGTGCCCGCCCACGTTGGCCTTTTGGGTATACCCCTTGCGGCGTTGTGGCATCTTTTCGCGGTGCGATTTGACGATCTCTTTGACAATCACCTTTTCGACGATCTTTTCGGCCAGCACGATGGCTTTTTCATGTGCCGTACCGCTCTCAAGGATCTCCGCCGCTTCGTCGTCATCCTCCACCAAGGAGGCCGCGAGAGGTTGCGACAGCTTGGAGCCGTCACGGTAAAGCGCGTTGGCTTTGACACCCAAGGACCAGCTCAGCTCGTATGCTTCCTGGCAATCTTCGATAGTGGCATCGTTTGGCATGTTGATCGTCTTGGAGATCGCACCAGAGATGAACGACTGTGCCGCTGCCATCATGTAGATGTGGCTGTTGACCGACAGATAACGCTTACCTGTTTTACCGCATGGATTGGCGCAATCGAAGATGCCGTAGTGCTCTTCTTTCAGGTGTGGCGCACCTTCCAGTGTCATCGTACCACAGACATGGTTGTTCGCAGCGTCAACGTCGGCTTTGGAAAAGCCGAGGGATTTCAGCAGGTCAAACGTCGGATCATTCAGCTTGTCCGCAGGAATACCCAGAACTTTGGTGCAGAAGTCAGTGCCCAGCGTCCACTGGTTGAAGACAAAGCGGATGTCGAAGGCAGCTGCCAACGCGCCGTCCACTTTCGCGAGTTCTTCGGGGCCAAAGCCGTGACCGATTAGCGATGTATGGTTGATGCCCGGTGCATTACCGATTGTGCCATGACCAACCGCATATCCGATGATCTCTTCGATTTGCGCCGTGCCATAGCCAAGCTTCGTCAGCGCGGCTGGAACAGATTGGTTGATGATCTTGAAGTAACCACCACCTGCGAGCTTTTTGAACTTCACAAGAGCAAAGTCAGGCTCGATCCCTGTGGTGTCACAATCCATAACCAGACCGATGGTGCCTGTAGGTGCGATCACAGAAGTCTGAGCGTTGCGGTAGCCGTGCTTTTCACCCAGCTTGAGCGCCTCGTCCCATGTGGACATAGCCACATCAACTAGACCCGCCTGTGGGCAGTTGGCGTGATCGAGGGGAACGGGCTTAATAGCTAACTCGTCATACCCGTTTGCCTCGCCATAAGCGGCGTTACGGTGGTTACGGATAACACGCAGCATATGCTTGGAGTTTTTCGCATAGCCCGGGAATGCCCCCAACTCCCCCGCCATCTCGGCGGAGGTCGCATAGGCAACGCCCGTCATGATCGCAGTCAAAGCACCGCAAAGCGCGCGTCCTTCGTCGCTGTCATAGCCAAAGCCCATGTTCATCAGCAAACCGCCGATGTTGGCATAGCCGAGGCCGAGTGTGCGGAAGTCGTAAGAACGTTGAGCGATCTCCTTGGACGGGAACTGCGCCATCATCACGGAGACTTCCAGCGTCACTGTCCAGAGGCGTGAGGCGTGCATATAGTCTTCAACCTGAAACTCGCCATCTTTGAGGAAGGTCAGCAGGTTCATGGACGCAAGGTTACAGGCTGTATCGTCGAGGAACATGTATTCGGAACAGGGGTTTGATCCGCGAATAGCGCCGTCCTCAGGGCATGTGTGCCAGTCGTTAACTGTGTCGTGGTATTGGATACCCGGATCAGCACAGGCCCATGCGGCGTGGCCAACTTGGTCCCAGAGGTCGCGAGCGCGGATTGTCTTTGAAACTTTCCCAGTTGTGCGGTCCAGCAACTCCCAATCACCATCGGCTTCCACTGCCTTGAGGAAGGCATCGGTTACGCGGATCGAGTTGTTGGAGTTTTGGCCAGATACGGAGTTATATGCCTCGGAATCCCAGTCCGTGTCGTATGTCGGGAATTCGATGGAGGTATGACCCTGCTTTGCATAATCGAGCACGCGCTTGATGTATGTTTCGGGGATCATCGATTTTTTCGCAGCGCGGATCGCGTCTTTCAACTGCTCGTTCTTGGCGGGATCATAGGCGTCCGCTTCAAGACCATCCCAGCCTGCGATGGCTTTGAAGATCAGGTTGAGCTTTTGCTCGTGCATTTTGGAGCCTGCAACGATGCTGGCGACCTTCTGCTCTTCTAGAACCTTCCAGTTGATGAATTCTTCGATATCTGGGTGATCCGCATCAACAATCACCATCTTGGCCGCACGGCGTGTTGTGCCGCCTGATTTGATCGCACCGGCAGCGCGGTCACCAATTTTCAGGAAACCCATCAGGCCAGAGGATTTACCACCGCCCGACAGCTTCTCGCCAGCACCACGGAGCGAGGAGAAGTTCGTTCCTGTGCCGGAACCATATTTGAACAGGCGCGCTTCACGCACCCAGAGGTCCATGATGCCACCATCACCTACCAGATCATCGGCAACGGACTGGATGAAGCAGGCGTGCGGCTGTGGGTGCTCGTAAGAGGATGTGGAGCGGGTCAGCACACCCGACTTGTGATCTACATAGTAGTGGCCTTGTGCGGGACCATCGATACCGTAGGCCCAGTGCAGGCCAGTGTTGAACCATTGTGGGGAGTTGGGTGCTGCGCGTTGCGAGGCCAGCATGTGGCGCATCTCGTCGTAATAGGTGCGCGCATCTTCCTCGGTGGTGAAGTAACCACCCTTCCAGCCCCAGTACGCCCATGCGCCTGCCAGACGGTCGAATACTTGCTTGGAGGACGTCTCGCCGCCCATCTCGGTACCTTCAACGGGAACAGAGCGCCACAGGAACTCGGGAACTCCCTTTTCCTTCACGCGCTTGGATTCGGCGGGAACGCCTGCTTTGCGGAAATACTTTTGTGCGATGACGTCGGAGGCTACTTGGCTCCAGGCTTTTGGCACTTCGACATTGTCGAGACGGAATACAATCGACCCGTCAGGATTGCGGATTTCGGAGACCGTGCTCACAAAATCCAGATCTGCGTATGCGTCTTGCCCTTGAGTGGTGAATTTCCGTTCAATTTTCATTGCGCTGCCCCATTATTCCAGCTTTTAACAATTTCAGACGGCTCGAAAGCGTCCAACTCAATACTGTGTGGCATAGTCGCAGGTCGCGCCGACCAAGTGCTACTCACAAGGTGCGCAATGTACCAACCGCCCAAAAGACCGTTTGCCTGTACTCTACCTCTCGGTCCGCCTTTGAGCGTTAAACCACTACATGTTGTGGCGTGACCGTCAGTCCACACAATTTGGCGTATCGCACCCTATTCGGTCAACGAATTTATTAGCAATAATTTCATTCTTTGGTGGTTGACCTGATTTTGAGTTTCCGTCGCGTTCACCTGCCCGTGTCTCACATCAGCGGTATTCAGAATCCGTTAACCAATCTAATAACCCGAAAAGTCCTTTAAATCGGCCTAACTACGCCCGCATCTTCAGACTTGTTAACGAATTGAATCACCCGTCTGGTTGGCAAATACACCCCGAATCCGCGCTGCAAAAAAATTAGACGCTTGTGAGTATGTTTTGCAAAAAGCTGCGCGGCAGACGCGACTGCCCTACTCTCGATTGCAGACGGGACACACTACCTGTGGGGAATTTTCGCAATATATCTCCACATTCCACTATATGTAGCAGGTGGATCGAGATCTCAGGCAACCTGCGATCTGTTCCAGCGCTTCCGATTCTCACAAAACCTTGAGCTGGAAACACTTGTGGCCTCTTCGCGTAAACGAAGAGGCCACATGAGTTCGATCTGGTAATCGAAAATGGTCGGGGCGAGATGATTCGAACATCCGACCCCCTGTACCCAAAACAGGTGCGCTACCAGGCTGCGCCACGCCCCGACTGACGCTTCTTTAGCGAAGGCTATCGCGATTGAAAAGGCATAATGCACCACTAAAAGCGATGAATTGAAATTAACCGCAAATCCACGGATCATTGAGACTGATAAAGGACGGATGACGCAGGATATCGCCCGCTTTGATCCCCAACCGCTTTGCCAAACCGCCATTAATCTCCAGCACCCCTGTCAGCATCATGTCTCCGGGCGAAATAGCGGTCTCGTCCAAAGGTTGTGCGCGGTGGTGGATGTGTTGGATCACGCCGAATCCGTCAAGAAACAGCATATCCAACTCTATAAGCGTATTGCGCATCCAGAAGCTCATGATCTGTGGTCGCGGGTACACGAACAGCATGCCTTTACTCAGCGGCATGCTCTCCACATGCATAAGGCCTTGTGAACGACTCACTTCGTTTGCGGCGACATCAACATTAAATGCGGCTTTGCCAAAGGGGCCCGATATCGTGACACGATCTGTTGCACAGACAGGTTTGAGCGGCGTAAGCGCATGCGCCGCCCCACCCGCGATGGCAATTGAAGCAAGCCCTGTTAGGAGGATTCTTCTTGTTGTTTGACCGGGACTGTTTCCCATGCGTGCACCTCTGCTGCCATGCGTCCACGTTTACCATCAATCACACGCATCGCAATTGCTTCACCGGGTGCAAGGTCGGAAAGGCCCGACTGGCGCAGCACGTCCATGTGAACAAATACGTCCTGAGGACAGCCAAAGACGTTGGCAAAGCCGAACCCCTTCACCTTGTCGAACCACTTGATCCGCGCGGCCAATAGCGGACTATTGGCAATCTGCTCTTTGTCGAGTTCTGCAATATCGGGTAAGGACGTCTGCACGCCTTCGGGAGGAGAAATCTTTATAATCTCGCTGGCCTGCACACCGCGTTCGGTTTTATGCACCAGCAGATCTATCCGCGATCCATCCGCGACCGAGCTTTGCCCGAAATTTCTCAACACATTTACATGCAGCAGAATATCGACCCCGCCGTCGTCAGACACAACAAAGCCGAACCCTTTTACCGGATCAAACCACTTTACTGTGCCCTTCGTCCTCTCCCGAGGGGGATTCTCTTCGTGCGTTTCTGTCATACTGTTCGCACCGTCTTTCAAATCAAATTATAAGGGTCCCCATCACCCTTTTCTTAAAAAATACTTAAACATTAGGGATTGAGACGTCTAATCTCCCACGGCGCATCTACTCCCGTACGCCGCCATTGGAACCGGTTGTGCAACCGCGCCGCGCCGTCACCCCAGAACTCAATCTCAAGCGGCGTCATGCGGTAGCCGCCCCAGAACGGGGGACGCGCCGGATCATCGCCATGTGTCTCAACTGCGTGCGCAAGCGCCCGTTCGAGCGTTTCGCGATTCTCAAGTGGCGCTGACTGATCCGATGCCCACGCCCCATGACGACTCTTGAGCGAACGTGACGCATAATATGCATCAGCCTGCTCTCCATCCTCACGCGTGATAATTCCGCGTGCACGAATCTGCCGGCGCAGCGATTTCCAATGGATCACAAACGCAGCTTTGCCAGATTGGTCCAACTCCGACGCTTTGGCACTGGTGTAGTTGGTATAAAAGACAAACGCGCCGTCTTCGATATCCTTAAGCAAGACAACGCGCGCATTCGGCATGCCGTCCGCATCGACCGTGCTCAACGCCATTGCGTTAGGATCGTTGATCTCGGCGTCCGTTGCTTCGGCAACCCAGTCGCGGGCCAATGCAAAGGGATCGTCGCCTGCAAAAATACCGGTTCTGTCAGCCATCACCTTGCGCTCCGTTTGTTATCACGCACTCAAATTCATTAGTGCGGGTACGAAATAAGCCAATTCAAAAGGGCCTTCACGCTCCCGTTACCGCACTGCTCTATAACACAATTCACCCATCGCGAGCACCTGTGCAAGCCAAAACACGATATATATTGGCTTCACTTGATGGTCCGCATCCAATCGCGTAGACCGATGCCAACCTGATTATGAACGGAGTTTAAGGCCATGTCGAACAATCTGATGGCGGGAAAACGGGGGCTGATCATGGGATTGGCCAACGATAAATCAATCGCGTGGGGCATTGCAAAGCAGCTCAGCGATGCTGGTGCCGAACTTGCGTTTTCCTATCAAGGTGATGCGCTGAAAAAGCGTGTGGACCCGCTGGCGGCCTCTTTGGGGTCTGACATCGTACTGCCCTGTGATGTAGGCGACGAAGCTTCGATCGACGACCTCTTCGCTGGACTGGCCGAGCGGTGGGACAACCTTGACTTCATCGTACATGCCATTGGTTTTTCTGACAAAAACGAATTGCGCGGTCGGTACGTCGACACGACACGCGGCAATTTTGCGCTATCCATGGATATCTCCGTCTATTCCTTCACCGCTGTTGTGCAGCGCGCCGAGAAGATGATGAAGAACGGCGGCTCTTGCCTCACTCTTACTTACTACGGTGCCGAAAAAGTCATGCCACATTACAACGTCATGGGCGTGGCCAAGGCCGCACTCGAGGCATCCGTTCAATATCTCGCAGAAGACTTGGGCAAGGACGGAATTCGCGTCAACGCAATCTCCGCCGGTCCGATCAAGACGCTAGCGGCCTCCGGCATCGGTGATTTCCGCTATATTATGAAGTGGAACGAGTACAACTCGCCGCTCCGCCGCAACGTGACGATCGACGAGGTAGGCAAATCCGCTCTCTATCTTCTGTCCGATCTGGGCTCTGGCACTACGGGCGAGAACCTGCACGTGGATGCGGGCTACCATGTGGTTGGCATGAAGGCCGTGGATGCACCGGACATGAGCAAATGAAGCGGGGCGCATGGGCGGTGGCAGCACTGTTATGCGCCACAGCACCGGCATTCGCCTGCGGCCTTGGCACGACAGGCATTGCCCCCCTTAACAAGAGCGGTTGGACACTGGATGTCGTCACGGCCGTCCGCCAATGGGACGGCGGGACGCTGCGTTTGCCGGAACCCAATGGCCAGCCCATCAAGACCTCTGCCAGCACCCGCTCGCTCAAACTGCCCTACTATGGGGGCGAAAGGCGGTTCAGGCGCCAAAAGCGCGGCTTGGCCGCAGCGCTCACAAAGCCCATTGGTGCCGATATCCGCAGCGCACTGGATGCGACGGGCGTGGCATGGCAAGCTTGCGATGCTAGCGCTCTTCCCGTCTTTGGCTACACAGAGCAGATCCACAAAAGTAAAGTCATGCAGGTCGTAATGATGCCGCTCTCGGAAAACCGCGCCGCCGCCGTGCGCTGGTATGATGAGAAATTCCCCGAGGGCGTGCGCGCGCGCTCACGTGAAATCATGGTCCTCAAACGATGACACTTGAGCATATCATCGCATTTAACGCAGTGCTGATCGTTTCGATTGTCAGTCCGGGTGCGGCATTCTTGATGGCTGTGCGCAGCTCTATATCGAACGGCCGGCGCGCAGGCATTGCAACGGGCCTCGGTCTGGGCGTTATGGCAAGCCTCTGGACCCTAGCAGCACTTTTAGGAATGGACGCGCTCTTTGCGCTTTTCCCATGGGCCTTTGCCACGCTGAAAATTGGCGGCGCCCTCTACCTCATCTATCTGGCCATCAAAACCTGGCGCGGTGCTGCGACGCCACTAGGTGCCGCACCCAAGGCCCAAGGTCGTGCCTTCATCGACGGCTTTCTTGTCAATTTGGGCAATCCCAAGTCCGTCCTATTCGCTGCGGCCGTGCTCGTGGTGATCTTCCCGCCAAATCTGACGGCCTCCGAGATTGCACTTGTCACTCTCAACCATCTGGCCCTCGAAATTCTTTTCTATACGGGCTGTGCTTTTGTCCTGACGGCACCTGCCGCCCGCGCACAGTTCCTCCGCGCCAAACCAATCATTGACCGCTCGGCAGCCCTCCTTCTCGGCGGCCTCGGCCTCAAACTTCTGCTACAAAGGTAACACCCCATGTCCGACACCCGCCTGCCCCATGAAAAAGGTTTTCACATCAGCTGGGACCAAATCCACCGCGACAGCCGCGCACTGGCATGGCGTCTGGATGGCAAAGGTCCCGATGACGGCGCATGGCGCGCGGTTGTCGCGATCACCCGCGGCGGGATGGCTCCTGCAATGATCGTCGCCCGCGAACTCGACATCCGCACAGTTGATACCATCTCCGTCGTCTCCTACCACTCCGGCGGCGGCAAAGCAGACGAACGCCGTGAGGCCCGTGTCCTGAAGTCCCCCGACGTTGATATGATGGGCGACGGCACTGGCATCCTCGTCGTGGACGACCTCGTCGATAGCGGTAAAACACTTGAATTGGTCCGCAGCCTTTATCCAAATGCCCATTTTGCCACGGTCTATGCCAAGCCCGCAGGCGAGCCGATGGTCGATACGTTCATCACAGGCGTGTCCCAAGACACGTGGATCTTTTTCCCGTGGGATATGGCCCTGCAATACGTCGAACCCTACCGTGGCAAAGACTAGACCCTACCACGACAGCACTTATTTCTGCTGACGATAATTACGACTTCACCTCCAGACCGGACACCCACCATGACATTACCCCGCACCGCCACCACCTTTCCGCCGCCTGTCATGGAGGCCCGTCGTTGGCTTGATGGTGTTAAGTTTCCCGTTGATCGCCCGCTTATTAACGTAAGCCAAGCAGCTCCCGTTGAGGCGCCTCACCCTGATATGCGCCAAGCAATGGCGGATGCTGTTCTCGCCGACGATTCCGTTCACCTCTATGGACCTGTCCTTGGCATGCCTGAATTGCGCACAGAGCTTGCCGCGCGCACTGCTGGTATTTATGGCGGGAAAGTGAATGCAGAGCAGGTTGCGATTACTTCGGGCTGTAACCAAGCATTTGCAGCGGCGATCGCCACGCTTTGCGCAGAAGGCGACGAAGTCATTGTGCCCGTCCCTTGGTACTTCAATCATAAAATGTGGCTCGACATGGCGGGAGTCGCGACGGTGCCGCTTGCCTGCGCCCGCGACATGCTGCCAGACCCTTGGGATGCGGCAAAGCGGATCAATTCGCGCACCCGTGCCATTGTGTTGGTAACCCCAAATAACCCTACCGGCTTGGAGTATCCTGACGATCTCATCACTGCGTTCTACGATCTGTGTAAATCGCGCGGCATCGCACTCATTGTGGATGAGACATATCGCGATTTCCACTCCAGCACTGATATCCCGCACAGCCTGTTCAAGCGGAGCGATTGGGATGAAACTCTGATCCACCTCTATTCCTTTTCAAAGGCTTACCGCCTCACAGGCCACCGCGTCGGTGCACTCATCGCATCGCCTGCGCGCTTGGCCGAAGTTGAGAAATTTCTCGATACTGTTGCGATTTGTCCCAATCAGGTCGGCCAGCACGCTGCTCTTTGGGGCATGCAGAACCTCGATCAATGGCTCAGCGGGGAGCGGGATGAAATTCTGACACGCCGCGCAGCAATCAGCACCCATATGCCCGCTCTTGAGGCACAAGGCTGGCGGCTCATGGGTCTGGGCGGTTATTTCGCCTATCTGGAGCATCCATTCGCCATGAGCAGTGCCGATCTGGCCCCGCTGATGGTGAAAGAGGTGGGCATTCTCTGCCTGCCCGGCA
Source organism: Sulfitobacter sp. (assembly GCA_036964385.1). Classification (GTDB taxonomy): domain Bacteria; phylum Pseudomonadota; class Alphaproteobacteria; order Rhodobacterales; family Rhodobacteraceae; genus Sulfitobacter. The sequence continues at coordinate 25,682 of JBALTK010000009.1, forward strand.
CGATGTTTTATCCAACCGACATGGTCGCTGGCACCCGACAGCTGCGCATCGCTTTTGCCAACCTCGACGCCGATGGCATCGCCACGCTTTTTGCCCGTCTTACAACGCTTGATCTGCCACGCGTATAGCATCCTCTTGCCCCTCTACGCCCAAGCCCTTAGACAGTCCCAAACACCGCATAGGGGACAGTTCTCATGGCCAAGAAATCAAGCGTCGGCAAAACCGCAATGTGGATCCTTATGGGTCTTCTGTTCCTCGGCTTGGGCGGCTTTGGCGCAGTCAATCTGAGCGGCAACATCCGTACCATCGGATCAGTCGGGGACAAGCCCATCGCGGTGGACACCTATGCGCGCCAGATCCAACAAGAACTGCGCGCCATCAGCCAGCAATCTGGCAGCCCTATGAGCTTTCAGCAGGCACAAAATCTCGGCCTTGACCGTGCAGTATTGCAACGCATCACCCGTGAACGTGCATTGGACCACGAAGCAACGCAAATGGGCCTGTCCATTGGCGATGAGATGTTGCGCGACCGCATTCTGGAAATTTCGGCCTTCCAAGGCGTCGATGGCCAGTTCGACCGCGAAGGCTATGCGCAATCTCTGCGCTCTGCGGGTCTGAATGAGAATGATTTCGAAGTCAGCTTGCGCGAGGAAACGGCCCGTCAACTATTGCAGGGTGCGATCCTGAGCGGTGTCGAGATGCCCGCCGCCTATTCCGAAACACTTGTTGCCTACGTCAGCGAAGAACGTGATTTCACATGGGTTCTGTTCAATGATGCCGATAGCGATCCGGTCAGCGCAACCGAAGAAGAGCTACGCGCCTATTTCGATGCGAACGCAGACAGCTTTGTGCTGCCTGCCACCAAGAAAATTACATATGCATGGCTGAACCCTACCGATATCCTCGACCAAGTGGATATCCCTGAGGAAGAGCTGCGTGCAGAGTATGAGGCCCGCGCAGATCAGTATAACCAACCCGAACGCCGCCTCGTGGAGCGTCTGGCCTTTGCTGACCAAGCCGCAGCCGATCAGGCCGCCGCCGCTCTTGAAGTGAACGGCACCACTTTTGAAGCATTGGTTCAGGACCGCGGCTTGCAACTCTCGGACGTTGATCTGGGTGACGTGAGCCTTGAGAGCCTTGGCGCAGCCGGTGCAGCTGTTTTCGAGGCTGAAGTCGGCACTGTTGTGGGCCCTGCCCCCAGCACACTTGGACCCGCCCTGTTCCGCATCAACGCTGTGTTGCCTGAGCAAATTGTGACCTTTGAGCAAGCAGAGCCAGAGCTGCGCGACACCCTTGCCACCGACCGCGCCATCCGCACAGTCGAAGGTCAGGCAGAGGACTTTGATAACCGCCTCGCGGGAGGTAACACGATCGAGCAGTTGGCCGAGCAAACCGATATGGTTCTGGGTCAAATCGACTGGACCGTAGACAGCTCTGACGGGATCGCCGCATACGAAGCATTCCGCGAAGCCGCTGCCACAACGACGGCAGACGATTTTCCGAAGATCGAACAACTGGATGACGGCGGCGTTTTCGCCATGCGCATTGATGAAGCACTCCCTGAGCGTCCAGCGGCCTATGAGGATGTGGTTGATGAAGTCACCACCCGCTGGACCTCCGAGCAAACGGTTGCGCGCCTGACCGTTGAGGCCGAAGCCGCCAAGGCAGCGCTTGAGGCTGGGACATCCTTGGAAGAGCAAGGCCTGACAGCACGTGTTGAGACCGCACAAACCCGCAACGCCTTTCTTGTGAACACGCCGCGTGGATTTACCGCAGAAGTATTCGAGATGGAACTCGGTGATGTCCGTGTTTTTGAAGGCGCCGACACTGTCGTGATGGTCCGTCTGGATGCAATCAACGCCGCCGGTGACAGCCCTGAGGCAACCGCCCTTGTGGCCCAGCTGCGCGAGCAGCAAAATCAGGCACTCGCACGCGGCCTGTTCGATATATTTGCCGATGACACGCTGCTGCGTGCAGGGCAGAATATTGATCCCCGCGCTGTGAACGCCGTTAACGTGAATTTCCAGTAAAATGACCCTGACACCCGACTTTGACACTTTCGCTGCGCGCTATGACGCTGGCCACCATCAAGTGGTCTATACCCGTCTCGCCGCTGATCTGGACACACCCGTTTCGCTGATGCTGAAGCTCGGCGGCGCGTCCGAGAACTCGTTTATGCTCGAATCCGTCACAGGCGGTGAAGTGCGCGGACGTTACAGCATTATTGGAATGAAGCCCGATTTGATCTGGCGCTGTCGTGGCACCACATCAGAGGTCAACCGCGCCGCGCGCTATGATCCCGATGCTTATACTGCCATTGCGGGTGATCCGCTGACGGCCCTGCGCGGCCTGATCGCAGAGAGCAAGATCGACCTCCCGCTTGACCTGCCCCAAGCCGCTGCTGGCCTGTTCGGTTACCTCGGCTATGACATGATCCGTCTCGTAGAACACTTGCCAGACGTGAACCCTGATCCACTTGGTCTGCCCGATGCCGTAATGCTGCGCCCTTCTGTTGTGGCCGTGCTTGACGGTGTGAAGGGTGAAGTGACTGTTGTGTCCCCCGCATGGGTCACACCCGGTCAATCGGCACGCGCGGCCTATGCCCAAGCGGCAGAACGTGTGATGGACGCCGTGCGCGACCTTGAGCGTAGCCCCGCAGGGACCAGCCGTGGTCTGGGTGAGGCAACGAACACGCCCGAGCCAGTAAGTAACTTTACCAAAGATGCCTACAAAGAGGCGGTGCTCAAAGCCCAGGAATACATCAAGGCGGGTGATATCTTCCAAGTTGTGCCCTCCCAACGCTGGGCACAAGCCTTCCCGCAGCCGCCTTTTGCGCTCTATCGTTCGCTGCGCCGCACCAACCCTTCGCCGTTTATGTTCTACTTCAACTTTGGCGGCTTCCATGTGGTAGGTGCTTCGCCCGAAATCCTCGTGCGGGTCTTTGGTCAGGAAATCACCATTCGCCCCATCGCGGGCACCCGCCCCCGTGGCAAGACACCAGAAGAGGATCGCGCCCTTGAAGCCGATCTGATGGCTGACCCCAAGGAACTGGCCGAGCACCTGATGCTCTTTGATCTGGGCCGCAATGATGTGGGCCGTGTCGCCAAAATTGGCACTGTGCGCCCCACCGAAGAGTTCATTGTCGAGCGGTATAGCCACGTCATGCACATCGTCTCCAACGTCGTGGGCGAACTGCGCGATGATTGCGATGCCCTTGATGCGTTCTTTGCGGGTATGCCCGCAGGCACGGTTTCAGGCGCGCCCAAAGTCCGTGCCATGGAGATCATCGACGAACTGGAGCCCGAAAAGCGCGGAGTCTACGGCGGTGGTGTCGGCTATTTCAGCGCGGGCGGCGATATGGACATGTGCATCGCCCTACGCACTGCGGTGATCAAGGACCAGACCCTCTATATCCAAGCAGGCGGCGGCGTTGTTTATGACAGCGACCCCGAGGCGGAGTATATGGAAACTGTGCATAAATCCGGTGCCATTCGTCGCGCAGCCGAAGATGCCGCACGGTTCGATGGCGGCGGGAACGGTTAAGCGAGGACCATTTTCTCTGCGCCAACGGCTTCGACACATCGAAATCTAAGTATCGGGGCGGGAGCATACACGCTCCCGCCTCTCTCATTCGTCAAAGCAACACGAGACTAGTCGCTAAACGATCATCACCCCTTGGAGAGGCCCCCGATTTCAAGAAGATAGCCAAGGAGTTCATCCACTCCCTCCCCGTTTCGCAGTGCGCAAAAAACATAAGGCCGCCCGCCGCGCATCTTCTCACAGTCCCGCTTCATCACATCCAGCGACGCGCCGACATGCGGAGCCAAATCGGTTTTGTTGATCACCAGCACGTCAGATTTTGTAAGTGCAGGCCCGCCTTTGCGTGGAATATCCTCACCAGCCGCAACATCAATCACATAGATCGTCACGTCCGCCAATTCGGGACTGAACGTTGCTGACAGGTTGTCCCCACCACTTTCAATCAACACGATGTCCAAATCAGCGTGACGCGCGCGCATCTGTGCAATCGCCGCCAGATTTATCGAGGCATCCTCACGAATGGCGGTATGGGGGCATCCGCCTGTCTCAACACCGATAATGCGGTCCTGAGGCAGGATTTGCATCCGCATCAACGCCTCCGCATCCTCTTGGGTGTAGATGTCATTGGTGATCACCCCGATGAAATAATCGGATTGCAAAGCACGGGCCAGACAGGCCGTCAGGGTCGTTTTGCCAGCGCCCACAGGCCCACCAATACCGATACGCAAGGGGCCGTTAAGTTCAGTCATGAGCGGAAAATCCTTGGTTGAAGCGTTTCATGTTGCATCGCTGCAATGTCGGAAAAGAATGCAGTGCTACTGAGGTCCTCGAGAGCAGAGACTTGGTTATCCCGCGCAATCTGGTCGCACAGCGGAATAAGGGCTGCAAGAACCCTCTGCCCGTCGGTTTGGCCTAATGGCACCGCACGCACCGCAGCAGATACAAGATTGCTGGCAAACGCGTGTAGATAAAGCGCTGCAGTCAGATCGATATTAAATTGCATCTGCGAAGCAGCCCTACCGACAGCGACAGGATAGCAAAGCGCAGCATCTTCCCAGCCCCAGACCGCGGCAGTTGTTTGGGCAAACGCACTGCCCTGAAGCTCTGTCTCCAAGATACGCTCACGAGAGGCGGAAACCGCAACAGCAGTTTGGTTAAGCGCCTCCAATTCAGCGACCGAGCCGCAGAAATATGCCGCACGCAGCAGGATGCAATCGTTTCGCCCGCTGCCGTATTGCAAAATATCCGCTAGCCAGATTCTCAGGTCATCGGCGCAGGTAATTTCACCACCTTGGATGGCGGCTTCCAACCCATGGGAATAGGCAAATGCCCCTACTGGAAAAGCAGGCGACAGCCACTGCGCGAGGGTCAGAATGTCCCGTTCAGTGGTCATGCGCGGTAGCAACATGTTCATGAGAATGCGTGCGCCCATGACCATATGCGCCGCCCTCTGGGGTAAAGGGCGCTGTCAGCGGCTCCACAACAGCGCCGAGGTGTTCGAGCATATGGCCGATCACTGGATCAGCTTGGATCAACAGGTGCTCGGCATTAATCTGGCACGGTGTGTGGCGGTTTCCGACATGCCACGCAAGCCGCACAAGGTCTGGACCAGAGACTTTATACAAGGCTTCCACACCCGCTGCAATTTGCACCAGTGCACCGTTGTCCAATTCCAGAGCGTCCCCATCATCCAATGATGTGGTCTGTGCTAAATCAACGATAAATGGTTCACCCGATACTGTTGTAAGCCGTTTGCGGCGCAAGAAACGTTCGGTGTAGTCAAGTTCACAGATGGTTGCGGGGCCAGTCCAATGCCCCTTGCGGTGCAGCATTTGTGCAATAGGAAGTTGTGTCATAGAGGCCTCTCAGAACATGAAATAGCGCTGCGCCATTGGCAGCACTTCGGCGGGTTGGCAGGTCAGCAGTACGCCATCTGCGCGCACTTCATAGGTTTCAGGATGCACCTCGACCTGCGGCAGCGCATCATTGAGGATCATGTCCGCTTTGCCGATGTTGCGCGTATTGCGCACTGCGACAGTCTGCTTGGCAAGGCCAAGTGTGTCGCCAATGCCAGCCGCCTGTGCAGCCCCCGAAACAAAGCTCACGGACGTATGGCGCAATGCGGAGCCGTATGCGCCGAACATCGGGCGGCTATAGACAGGCTGTGGCGTGGGGATCGACGCATTCGGATCACCCATTTGGGCCACGACTATGCTGCCTGCCATCAAGACCATTTCGGGCTTCACGCCAAAGAACGCAGGGTTCCACAAGACCAGATCGGCCCGTTTGCCAACACTGATATCACCGAGAACATGGCTCACGCCTTGGGCAATCGCGGGGTTGATCGTGTACTTAGCGATATAACGGCGCACGCGCATGTTGTCGTTGTCGCCTGTCTCCTCTGGCAAAGCGCCCCGTTGTTTCTTCATCTTGTCGGCGGTTTGCCATGTACGGATCAGCACTTCACCCACGCGCCCCATCGCCTGAGAGTCGGACGCGATAATCGAAAACGCGCCCATATCATGCAGAATATCTTCGGCGGCAATCGTCTCGCGCCGGATGCGGCTCTCGGCGAAAGCGATGTCTTCAGGAATAGATTTATCAAGGTGGTGACAGACCATGAGCATATCCAGATGCTCTTCCAGCGTGTTGACTGTAAAGGGCCGTGTCGGGTTGGTAGAGGATGGCAGGACGTTGGCATCCCCGCAGATTTTGATGATGTCGGGTGCATGGCCGCCGCCTGCACCTTCGGTGTGGAAGGCATGGATCGTACGGCCCTTCATCGCGCCAACGGTATGTTCGACAAAACCGCTCTCGTTGAGGGTATCTGTGTGGATCATCACCTGAACGTCCATCTCGTCAGCCACCGACAGACAGCAATCAATCGCGGCAGGTGTAGTGCCCCAATCTTCGTGCAGCTTCAGCGCACAAGCGCCAGCATTGACCATTTCGACCAAGGCGGCGGGTTGACTGGCATTGCCCTTCCCCGAAAGACCGATGTTCATGGGAATACCGTCAAAGGACTGCAGCATCCGTCCGATGTGCCACGGACCGGGTGTACAGGTGGTGGCCAGTGTACCATGCGCAGGACCAGTGCCGCCGCCAAAGCAGGTAGTAACGCCCGAATGCAGTGAGTCTTCCATCTGTTGCGGGCAAATGAAGTGGATATGACTGTCCATGCCGCCAGCGGTCAGGATGCGCCCTTCCCCTGCAATCACTTCGGTGCCGGGCCCGACGATGATATCAACCCCTGACTGCGTGTCAGGATTACCCGCCTTGCCAATGGCATGGATCAACCCGTCTTTGAGGGCGACATCTGCTTTGTAGATGCCTGAATGGTCCACGATAAGCGCATTGGTGATCACTGTATCTACAGCACCAGCCGCACGGGTGACTTGGGATTGCCCCATCCCGTCACGGATGGTCTTGCCGCCGCCAAATTTTACCTCTTCACCATAGGTGGTCAGGTCCCGCTCAACCTCGATGATTAGATCAGTATCGGCAAGGCGCAGACGGTCGCCCGTCGTTGGGCCGTACATCGCGGCGTATTGTGTGCGAGGGATTTGGACGGGCATTAGAGGTCTCCCATGACTTGGCTGTTAAATCCGAAAATCCGCCGCGCGCCGCCGATCGGGATCAGCTGCACTTCACGGCGTTGACCTGGTTCAAACCGAACGGCAGTGCCTGAAGCGATATCAAGGCGAAACCCGCGCGCAGCGATACGATCAAACTCAAGCGCTGGATTGGTCTCAGCGAAATGATAATGGCTCCCTACTTGCACGGGCCGATCACCCGTATTCGCGACCATCAATGTGACGCTCTGCGCCCCTGCATTGAGGGTCAACGTCCCCTCCGCCGCAAATACTTCACCGGGGATCATTTACGGCTCCACGCGATAGCTGCGGCACAGCCAATAGCGAGCAACCCAGCCGCCAGTGGCATCCAGCTGGGGTCGGTCAAATGGTGGTGCAAATTCGGGGCTTCATGCGCCGCAGCGGCGGTCGCGAAAAGGGTAATTGGCAGGCTGCGCAGGACATGTTTCATTTCGGTGTCTCCTTATGGTGCTCAACGAATGGGGTTATGCACGGTGACCAGCTTGGTCCCGTCGGGAAAGGTGGCTTCGACCTGCACCTCGGCGATCATCTCGGCGATGCCTTCCATGCATTGATCGCGAGTTACGACGTGGCCACCAGCCTCCATCATATCTGCGACGGAACGGCCATCGCGGGCACCCTCGACAACCGCATCTGTGATCAGAGCAATCGCCTCGGGGTGGTTCAACTTTACGCCCCGAGCCAAGCGCTTTCGGGCCACTTCGGCCGCCATAGCAATCAGTAATTTATCTTTTTCACGAGGGGTCAGTTGCATGGACTACAGTCTCCAAGACGTGGGTAAGGTGTTTTGTGTCAGATGGTTAAGGATCGGGATCAAACTGCGCCGCAGCTCGAAACTGTCGCTGGCAAGTTGGCGGATTACCAATACATCGTCGCTCAGCATGCTTGCACCCGCGGTTTGAGGCAGCAGCGCGCGCACAGTTTTCAATTGGCTTTGAGCTTCAGGCGCGACAAGCACCACACTGGCCATTGCACCCGCGCCATTTGCGACTGCGGGACGGGCCAGATGGGCTGTGGCGTCACCAACCAGCTTCATTCCGTCAATATATAGCGGGCTACCTGCGCGGGTGATCCTGATGCGGTCGTGAAACATCATATCCCGCAAGACTTCTGGCATAGCGGCGCGTCCAAAGACGACAGGCTCAACCATCAGCAACCGTCCCTTCGGGGCCAAATCAATCGACAACCGTCGGCGCAACGCGCAGCGGTCAAACAGGATCAACTCTTGCGGCAACCAGTTCAGGCTTGCACCGTCCTGTACCGTTATGTCCGTTGTGACACTGCCTACTTCGTCGCTTTGCGCTCGGTAGGCCCGCTCGGCAGCTTGTGTGGTTACGCTCAAAGCGGCGCCAGTCTGCACATCTATATCAAGCGAGAACTGATCACCTCCCGTAATGCCACCAGCGGTATTGACCAAGATCACCTCGGCATCCGGCCTGTGCGTTTGTGGGAACACCAGCTTCAGCGACCCTGACTGCCGCAGATCGCGCAGGCGCGTCACCCCGCGTTCATCGCCAAAGACCGACAACCTTCCGGTGCCTATGGCACGCGGCTGGGACAGGCCCGTAGCAGGCAAATCGATATGCTGAAATTGAGTGATACGCGCCCCGGCCGTCTGTGAAGTTGCCTGTATTTCCAGCACACAGAGCCACGAGTGGGCATAGATTAGTCCAAAAACAGCCAGTGAAATCGCGCGGCCGCTCAATTTCACAGCAATAGCGACCAATTTCGCCCAATAATAAGGCAATCAGAGATAGTGGTTGATTTAAGCCTAAGACAAAATTGCCCTACTGCTGCGGCGCAGCAACGATACCGCATCCTCGACCGTCGAATCGTGACGGAGACAAACGAGGGTGTGTGACGACCGGATGAATTGGACCTCAGACCAGCCGCCACACGATTTGCAACATTTAAGTTGCAGGGGTTAGCTAATGTGCATGTCTTGTTAGAACAAGATGCGGCTGGTGTCCCTGCAAGGAGATATCACATGAAAACGACAACTGCTCTTGCCTCCGTTCTCGCGGTTCTGACGGCCCTGCCCGCTCTGGCCGCTGATTGCCCCATCAAAGTGGGCGTACTCCATTCGCTCTCTGGCACGATGGCGATTTCCGAAACCACACTTAAGGATACGATGCTCACGCTGATCGAACAACAAAACGCCAAGGGCGGTGTTTTGGGATGTCAGCTCGAAGCTGTCGTTGTTGATCCCGCTTCGGACTGGCCCCTGTTTGCCGAAAAGGCCCGTGAACTGCTGACAGTACAAGACGTAGACGTGATCTTTGGCAACTGGACTTCTGTGTCGCGCAAATCTGTATTGCCTGTCATCGAAGAGTTGAACGGCCTGCTGTTCTACCCTGTGCAATATGAAGGCGAGGAAAGCTCCAAGAACGTGTTCTACACTGGCGCAGCACCGAACCAACAAGCGATCCCAGCGACAGATTACTTCCTCGAAGAGCTCGGCATCGAAAAATTCGCGCTATTGGGTACTGACTATGTCTATCCGCGCACAACCAACAACATCCTTGAGGCCTACCTGAAATCCAAAGGCATCGCGGAAGCAGATATCTTTGTGAACTACACACCTTTTGGCCATTCCGATTGGTCCAAGATCGTGGCCGATGTGGTGGCGCTTGGTGCGGACGGCAAAAAGGTCGGTGTCATTTCGACCATCAATGGCGACGCCAACATCGGTTTCTATAAAGAGCTGTCTGCGGCGGGCATCTCTGCGGACGATATTCCGGTCGTTGCCTTCTCGGTTGGTGAGGAAGAACTCTCTGGCTTGGATACCAGCAACCTTGTGGGTCACCTTGCCGCGTGGAACTACTTCCAATCCGCCGACACGCCTACAAACGCCGAATGGATCGCAGCATGGAAGGCCCGCATGGGTGAAGAACGTGTAACCAACGACCCGATGGAGGCACACTACATCGGCTTTAACATGTGGGTAAACGCGGTTGAAGCTGCGGGTAGCGCTGAAGTAGACGCTGTGCGCACGGCGATGTACGGGCAGGAATTCCCGAACCTGACAGGTGGCACAGCAGTAATGCTGCCCAACCATCACCTCTCCAAACCAGTTCTGATCGGTGAGATTACAGCAGAGGGCCAATTCGACATCATCAGCCAGACCGAAGAAGTGCCGGGCGATGCGTGGACCGACTTCCTACCTGAATCCGCCAAACTGGTGTCGGACTGGAAAGATCTGGGCTGCGGTATGTACAACACCGAGACCAAGACCTGCGTTCAGACCCTGTCGAACTACTAAGCAATACAGCGAG
>JBALTK010000010.1:0-34286 GCA_036964385.1 Sulfitobacter sp.
AGGCTATCACGCCATTCTCGTGCCCGGCGGTTTTGGCGAACGCGGCACCGAAGGTAAGATCCGCGCCGCGCAATACGCCCGCGAGCACAAAGTGCCCTACCTCGGCATCTGCTTGGGCATGCAAATGGCCGTGATCGAGGCCGCGCGCAACGTGGCGGGCCTTTCCACTGCTGGCTCTGAAGAATTCGACCACGAATCCGCAGGCAAAAAGCGCTTCGAACCTGTCGTCTACCACCTCAAAGAATGGGTGCAGGGCAACCACAAGGTCGAGCGCAAAGTCGGCGACGACAAAGGCGGCACCATGCGCCTCGGCGCCTATGACGCGACCCTCAAAGAAGGCTCGAAGGTCGCTGAAGTGTACGGCACCACCCACATCGACGAACGTCACCGCCACCGCTACGAGGTCGACATCGCCTACCGCGAAAAGCTCGAAGAAGCAGGCATGACATTCTCTGGCATGTCGCCTGACGGCAAACTCCCCGAGATTGTCGAATGGTCCGACCACCCGTGGTTCATCGGCGTACAATTCCACCCCGAATTGAAGTCGAAACCGTTCAAGCCACACCCGCTCTTCAAAGGGTTTGTGAAAGCGGCCAAGGACATGTCGCGCCTGGTTTAAAGGCCGCGGCAGCCCCTTAAACGGGCGCACCGCGCACAGTAGTTTCAAGTCTCTCTTCAAAACTCTGGCAATGCACCGATGACCTTCAAGTGCGGGAACTCCGTCCCGCACCTTCAAAGAACATGAACGCTAGGCTGACGGGGTGATTGGACCGCAGTGCATCTGCCCCTCAGATTGTGCCACAATCGCATACCGCCTAGAACAACCTGCACTGTGGAACGTCAATATTTCCAGCCCGAGTTGCAGCATCCATTTCCAGCGCAAAACAAGAGCAGCCCAGCATCCCCGACGTCAATGCGCGCGGACACTACATCACGACATGAGGCCAGCGTTTTCCTAACGGCCGAGAGATGGTGCGGAATATTCTGCTTCGCAAGAAACTGACGCGCTGTATCACCATATATGTTTCCGATAGATTTTTTGTTCACCCTCGGCGCGAAGACATCTGGAAACAACATGCGCAGTTCGGACAATGCGCCGTGCTCAAGCATATTTTGCGCCATCGGCCCTGGATAGAAGCTTTCGCTAGCGGCATTCTCGGCAAAGACGATCTGATGCGCATCAAACATCAGATGAATGTACGTGACGGATTTTCGGCCATGGGCCACTCTCACTTTGGATCTTGGAATCTCGACCAAATGCTTGGCCCGCAAAAGATGGTCGCGCGCCAACAACATCCCATGCTGCGGGGACAACAGCAGCGGCCGCGCCACCCCCAATACCCCTTGAGGGATCAGTATAGGACGCAAATTGGGCTTGGACGCTAAAACAGCACTGCCCAGTCGCCTACGGCCGATCCAGCGTAAGGGTTGAGGGCCATTATCCATGGTGCTGATCAAATCTCCCACGTGCAAATCATCGATCAGGCGGTCGCCCAGCGGCGTGCGGATTGCGGTGCCTGAGGTGAAGCAGACAACATTCGTATTCTCGGCAGTAAAGGACGATCCGTCACTGTTCGCATCGGTAAAGGTGAGCGAGCCACTGCCGAAACTGTCGTTATCGGAATAATCAGCTTCAGTGTTTGACTGGTTCAGCACCCCGTCATCGGCTTGGTCGGCCTGAAGCTCGAAAATACTATCGTAAAACCGCGACAGGTCTATGAAATCGTTGTTGCCCGCATCGCCGTCCGACAAGGTGCCCGTATTGCCGAAATTAAAATCTGTGATTGTGTCATGGCCATCGCCTGCCGCGTAAATGAACAGGTCATCACCATCGCCGCCAGTCAGCGTGTCGTCACCAGTGCCGCCAATAATCGTATCCGAGCCATCCCCCCCCGAGACAGAATCGTCGTCTTCCATGCCCTGAAGATAGTCGTCGCCCGCCTCCCCTAGCAGCGTGTCGCGGCCTGCGTTCCCGCCAAGTTCGTCATTGCCCGCACCGCCAGTGATCAAATCGTCTCCGGCATCGGCATAGATTTCATCAGCGCCATCGCCGCCCGACAGTGTGTCAGCGCCCTGACCCGCGTAGATTGTGTCGTCGCCCGCTCCAGCGTCGGCCAAAAGGCCGAGGGTGTCGGCGCCAGCGGTCAGGAAATCCGCAAATCCCGTCAGGGTGAAGGACTCGACTTCGGAAAAACTTGCAGTGTCAGTGCCCTCGCTGAATTGCCCCGTCTCGTCGCTGAAATAGGACACGGTAACTGCCGTGGACATTAAGGAGAAATCGACGACATCGCGATCCGTTCCCGTGCCTGCACCTTCGCCACCGATTATCGTATCCGCGCCAAACCCGTTCTCGATGTAGAAGGTGTCGGCGTCATCGCCGCCCTCCATCCTGTCGGAGCCGGTGCCTCCCCAAAACCGGTCCGACCCGCCATCGCCATACAAACTATCATCACCGCTGCCGCCCAACAGCCGGTCATTTCCCGCCCCACCGTGAAGCGTATCATTTCCGCCCCACCCTTTGATCTGGGTGCCGTCGTCATTCGTGCGGATGAAATCGTCGCCCGTGTTGGAACCGTCGATCTGTTCGATCCCGATCAGGACGTCACCCGCCGCGTCCCCGCCGCTTTCCGGTACGCCGTCACTCAGGTCAATGACAACACCGCTGGTCGCATCATAATAACTGGCGATGTCGTAGTTTCCAGCAGACCCGTCGAGTGTGTCAGCCCCCGCCCCCCCCTTTAGGTAGCTGTGGCCCCCCGAACTCGCGTTGCCGACAAGGCTGTCGTCTCCGATGCCCCCTTCGAGGATATTGACACCGTCTCCGCCCACCAACGTGTCGTTCCCGCCCTCACCGTACAGGGTGTCGTCACCACCTCCCCCGTCAAAGTATTCATCAGCAGAAGTGCCCCGAAATGAATCGTTGCCTGCGCTGCCGATCAAATTGGTAAAAAAGGAAAACAGGGTACCGCCGCCCAGCACGGCATCGGATGGACCACTTCCGCCAGCGTCCCGCACCACAAACGTGGTACTGCCGTCTCCTATCGTCAGCGCATTTGTTGCCGGATCGAACCCGATCGTAAAGTTGGACGGCAACGCGGAAAAATCCAACGTTTGCCCAGAGCTGCCTTCGCTGATGCTTGACCAAAAACCTGAATCATTCCAATTCGATGTCGTTACTGTATAGGCGGCCATGATCACTCCAAAGGCGGGGCTCGTTTACCCTGTGTCGCCTGCGAATTTGACCTACTCGTCTTAAAACCCTGTTAAAAACACTTTGAAAACATGATCTTGAGACAAAATCGGCTATCGGCGCTGGCTGCTTCGCGAAAGGGAATGACCCTGCGCGCTGCCGATACGCAACCGCCCACACTCGGTGCAGAGTGTATGCGACTGACCAAAGATATCCTGAACTGACCAATGCCCATTCGTTCATCCCCTTTTGAGGCCGAGGCACGGCAAATTTAGGAACTCTGATCCCAAGCCCGCGACAAGGCATTCGCAGACAGTACTGGTCATCTATCCTATAAAATTTGCTGAGGATTTTGCGACTTTTCCCTGTTGCGCTCTGACTTTTGTGATTGCGCACCACATTGCGGCAAAAACTAGCCTTTTCCTCCTGAATAGACCCAGTTTTCGCCACATTTTTCTCAAATTTGTCTTAATCCCCCCCCAATCTCGCCTCACCAATTTTGTACCTCCATTGGAAAGAACAGGTCTAAATTTCGGCCGTTAGCCAAAGCCTCAAGGAACGGGGCGTTTTGTACCAGAATGGACGTAGGAAAATGGCAAGCGAAACACTGGGGCAGCAACGCCTGAAAAACTCCAGCACAGGGAAACTGAAGGGCATGTCGTCCTCCAGTACCCTTCAGCACACGCCTGAATTTGATGTCATTGCCTCCTATGACGTCCTGTCCTTGATGAACGGGAGTATCTGAGCATGGCTACGACTTTCTCACTCTTCTTTCTTGGTGTTGCGCCCGAAATCGACACGGTTGAAGGCAATACAACGTCTGAGAACCACACCGCTCTGAATGGCTTAGCCTTTGGTGGCGCTGGTAGCGAAATTTCGAAGAACATTCAGACCCTGTCGGATGACCCGGGCAACAGCTATGCAGCGGCGGGCATTACCACGGCATATGACGCGGACAACAACGCGGTTAACGAGACATTCTCCATCGATGGCGGCGCGTTGCAAACGCATGACACCACCATGCTGTATAACAACACCGTCATCACATATACCGACGGGACAACAGCCACGGTCAACGCGATCGTCATGCAGGATACCGATGGCAACCTCTACTTGTTACCACCCACAACAGGGCCCACCGCCTATTCAAACGCGCTCGAAGCCAAGCCGATCGAAACTGTAACTCTGGGCACTGCGGCACCTTCCGGTGGCACCGATGTCTACGGCATGACTGCCGACCGTTATGAGTTGGACTACGACTATAGTGACACCGATCGTGACGGTATTCTGGATGGTGACGACCTCGATGCCGATGGCGATGGCATTCTCGATATCAACGAGGGCGTAACCGCTACCCCACCTACATCCATAACAGTAACGTTGGACGGGGATGACTACTCAGGCCTTGATAACACCCGTTGGGAATTGCTCGACAGCAACAACAACGTCATCCAAAGCGGCATCTCCTCGGGCGACAACCAGACCGACAGTTGGACCTTTTCCGCGCCCGCAAATGGCGATTATTCCTTCGTCGTATACGATGACTTCGGTGATGGATTACAAGGACCCGCAAGTGGCGACGGTACAGCCGGCTATACATTTTCAGTCGACGGAACGACAGTTGTCGATAGCGGCAATTTGCCGAACTTCGGAGCTTCCGTAACACATGCCGTCACACTAGAAGACACAATCACGACAACGGACACAGATGGTGACGGCATCGCCGACTACCTTGATCTGGACAGTGACAATGACGGCATCACCGACAATGTCGAAATGCAGGCCACTGGCAACTACATCGCGCCCTCCGGTTTGGACACTGACGGCGACGGCGTTGACGATTCTTATGATGCAACACCGACAACTGGCGCGGCAGGCTCTCTCGGATTGATCCCCGTTGATACAGACGGTGACGGCACTGCGGACTACCTCGATACCGACAGCGACAATGACGGCATCCTCGACGTGGACGAAGCGGGCCATGGCATCAGTCAGGCTGTAATCGACGCGTCAGGCGACAGCGACGGCGACGGGATCATGGATGCGGTTGACGATGTTGCTGGATGGGACGTCAACGACCTCGATGTCGACGGCGCAGGCAATTTCACCCTCGCAGACAGCGATAACGACGTCGCAGCCGACGGTGCTGATGCGCTGCCGATGATCAACGACCTTGATTTTCGCGACGCTGGCACGCCCGATTTCATCGTTGACGGCACCGCGGGTGCGGATCTGATCGACGCCAGCTATGTTGGTGATCTTGATGGCGACCGCATTGATAACAGCGACCACTCCGACGGCTCTAACGATGACAGCATCGTGGCTGGTGGGGGTAACGACACAATTTTCGCCGCAGATGGCGATGACACGATCTTTGGCGATGCGGGTGATGACTCCATTTTCGGCGGAACGGGAAGCGATTCGATTATCGGCGGTGACGGGAACGACACCGTTCATGTTGCCGAAGGCGACACCGCGACTGGCGGTGCTGGAGAAGACCTGTTCGTCCTGACTGATCTGGGAGAAGCAGGCGCTGGCACCATCTCCATCGACGGCGGTACGACTACCGAACCTGGTGGTGACACGCTTGACCTCAATGGCCTTGCTGACCGAACAACCCTTGTCCTCTCCCCTTCGGCCAGCGATCCCGACGCATTTGACGGCTCAATCACGTTGCTGGACGGTACCGTCGTTTCCTTCTCGAACATCGAGAACATCATCTGCTTCACCCCCGGCACAATGATCGCCACACCCGATGGCGACCGTGCCGCCGAAACCCTTCGTCCCGGTGATTTAATTTTGACCAAAGATGCAGGTCCTCAGCCACTGGGTTGGACGGGTCAAAGTAACGTGCGCGGAATTGGCGACCATGCGCCAATCACCCTCGCGCCCGAACTGACCGGAGCACGCAAACCAATTACCGTCTCCCCCCAACACCGTATGCTGATCAGCGACTGGCGCGCCGAATTGATGTACGGCGATACCGAAGTGTTCATCCCAGCGAGCCACATGCTGGGCTTTGAGGGCGCAGAACTGACCCCAGTTAATCGCGTGACCTATATCCATCTGATGCTCGAGCAGCACCATGTCATCTATGCCGACGGTGCCGAAACCGAGAGCTTCCACCTCGCCGAGGAAAGCCTCAGAGCGCTGCACACAGATGCGCGCGAAGAACTCCTTTCTGCTTATCCAGCCCTGCGTGACAATGTATCCGCGCATGGCCCAACCGCCCGTCGCTGCCTAAAGCTCTTCGAAAGCCATGCGCTGCTCTCAATATTAGCCCCTGCCAAAAAGTGCGCCATCTCCATAGCGGCCTAGAAATTAACGACACTTTAAGGGTCTGCAGCGCGCGGACCCTTAACCAAGCCATATCCGCCAATGACGGTGTACAGGAGGTGTACGCGGAGTGTACGCACCGCACCCCCGCCGAAATCCACTCAGCTATGGCGTTAACCGCCATATCGCGCTGTCATGCAAAATCCCCGCATTAACCGTTGCGCGTACGCTCCCATCCGCTACACCGCTCCCATGCTCAGTTATCAACATATCTATCACGCCGGAAATCTGGCTGACGTCCACAAACACGCCCTGCTCGCGTGGATGCTCGATTACCTCACCCGCAAGGACAAGCCGCTGACCTATCTGGAGACCCACGCTGGACGTGCGCTCTATGATCTGCAGGCCGAAGAAGCGCTGAAGACTGGTGAGGCAAAGGCCGGAATTACCCAAGTCCGCAAATGGTTCAACGCCGAGCATCCCTATGCACGCGTCCTTGACCGAGTGAAGGCTGAGGATGGCCCCAACGCCTACCCCGGATCGCCGCTGATTGCCGCGCACCTGCTGCGCCCCACCGACACGATACATCTGGCAGAACTGCACCCCCGCGAACACGCCGCACTAGAGTTGGCCATGTCTCCGACTGGTGCTAAAATCCATCTGCGCGACGGGTTCGAGACGGCCTTTGCCCTATGCCCCCCGACGCCTCGCCGTGGTCTGCTGCTGATCGATCCGAGCTATGAAATAAAGGAAGATTACAACGATATCTTCCGCCACATCGCCAAGTTGCACCGCGCATGGAATGTCGGCATCATCGCCCTGTGGTACCCCATTCTGACCAGCCGCGCGCACGAGCCGATGCTGGAAGCATTGAGCGCCCAGCACCCTGATGCGCTACGTCACGAAGTCCGCTTTCCGCCCGCACGGCCCGGTCACGGGATGGTAGGCTCAGGCATGTTTGTGCTAAACCCGCCTTACGGGTTGTCTGGGGAAGCCAAGCGGTTGGCAGCAGATTACACCAAACTGCGCTAGGTCTGCGCGACACACTCGGGAGGAGTTTCACCATGTCTAAAAAGGGTTATTGGATCGGAAATATGGATGTCCGCGATGCGGCGGTATATGAAAAATACCGCGCCGCGAATGCCAAACCTTTTGCAGATTACGGCGCTAAATTCTTGGTCCGTGGCGGCACCCAGCAGGTCCGCGAAGGCACCGCAAACCCGCGTACCGTTATCGTTGAATTCGCCAGCTATGCCGAAGCCGTCGCCTGTTACGAAAGCGCAGCCTACCAAGCCGCAAAAGACATCCGCATGAGCGTTGCTGACGGCAGTTTGATCATCGTCGAAGGCTATGACGGCTAAACTGTTGCCCTCTTAAATACGGTCCCAATCTATTGACAGCGACGCCCAAGTTAATGTTTGGCAACGCCGCTTATCTCGGATAACAAAATCCCATGTTAGAACGCCTTTTTCCGCGCCGCGCGCCTACGCCGAAACCACTACCGCAACCCAATGCACAGCTTGCACTTGGGGCAATGCTGGTACGCGTAGCCTTGGCAAATCGTCAATATCTCGCTACGGAAGTGGCCCAGATCGACAAAATTCTGAGCGCAACTTTCGGGCTTAAACCCCTCGAAGCGGCCAAGCTGCGGGCGGAGTGCGAAGCACTTGAGCGGCATGCCCCCGGCACTGCGGAGTTTACTAAAATCCTGCGCGACGAAGTGGCCTACGAGGACCGCAAAGCACTGGGGCATGCCATGTGGGCAGTCGCCATGGCGGACGGACGCCGCGACGACGACGAAGAAGTGCAACTGCTCGCGATTGAGACGGCCCTTGGTCTCAGCGATGCAGATATAGCCGAAGCGCGAAAAAATGCGCTTGATGGTTTGTAAATCAACTCACGCGCCTTAGGTATTATTTCATGTTTGCAGATTTCCTCAAAAGGCTGACTGATCCAGCCCCCGCTCAACTTCCCGACACCGATGCGCGGCTTGCCCTCACGGCGTTGCTGGTGCGTGTTGCCCGTTCGGACCATGACTACAGCGCGGCTGAGCGTGCGCGCATCCTGACCATAATTACCACCCGCTACGGCCTTGATGATGCAGGCCGCGATGCTTTGTTGTCTGATGCCGAAACGCTGGAAACCGAGGCGCCGGACACTGTCCGCTTTACCCGCGCCATCAAAGAAGCAGTGCCCTATGAGGACCGCCTCGCCGTTGTCGAAGCACTTTGGCAGGTTGCCCTCGCCGATGGCACCCGTGCCCAAGAAGAAGACGCGTTGTTGCGCCTGGTTTCCAACCTGCTGGGCGTGACCGATATGGACAGCGCACAAGCCCGCCAACGCGCCGAAGCCTAATCAGCAAGCTTTACCCCAAGTGAAGCATCACACAAAATCCATTGTACATTGCATGTAGGGCGATTCTCACGTCTTATCGCCGCTGAATTCGCAACAAATGGCCCTGACGTGACAGTAGACACCCCCGTTATCGAAATACGCGACCTGCACAAAGCATATGGCGCTTTGGAAGTCCTCAAGGGCGTGAGCATCTCTGCACCCAAAGGCCATGTCATTTCGCTCATCGGATCTTCGGGATCAGGCAAATCCACACTGCTGCGCTGCTGCAACCTTCTCGAAGACAGCCAGCAAGGCGAAGTCCTGTTCAAAGGCGAGCCGGTACGGTGGCGCGGAACCATCCACAACCGCCGCCCTGCGGACCCAAAACAGGTTCTGCGCATCCGCACCAATCTGAGCATGGTCTTTCAACAGTTCAATCTCTGGGCACATATGACGATCCTCCAGAACGTGATGGAAGCCCCGCTGACCGTTTTGGGTCGTGACCGCGCCGAGGTCGAAAAATCCGCCCGTGCCTACCTCGATAAGGTTGGCATCGGTGACAAATGCGATGTTTACCCCGCCCAACTGTCAGGCGGCCAGCAACAGCGTGCCGCCATCGCGCGTGCACTGTGCATGGAGCCGGAGGCGCTGCTGTTTGATGAGCCGACAAGCGCGCTTGACCCCGAGCTGGAACAAGAAGTGATCAAGGTGATCAAGGATCTGGCCGCCGAAGGCCGCACGATGATGATCGTCACCCACGATATGAAGCTGGCCGCAGATGTTTCGGACACGGTTGTGTTCCTGCATCAGGGCCTGATCGAAGAACAAGGGCCGCCTGAAACGCTATTCGGCGCGCCCAAATCAGAGCGTTTGCGCGGGTTCCTGTCTGCAACCCACGCCGCATAAACCGTAAACGGTACACCTATGGGAGATACCACTATGAAAAACCTCATCCTTGCGACCACCGCACTGGCACTGACAGCCGGCATGGCGATGGCAGATGGCCACGCAAAAACCGTGCGCATGGGCACCGAAGGCGCCTACCCCCCCTATAACTTCATCAACGATGCGGGTGAAGTAGACGGCTATGAGCGCGAAATCGGCGACGAAATGTGCAAGCGCGCCGAGCTAACGTGCGAGTGGGTCACAAACGAGTGGGACAGCATCATCCCCAACCTGACCTCTGGCAACTACGACACAATCATCGCCGGCATGAGCATCACCGACGAGCGTGACGAGGTCATCGACTTCACACAGAACTACATCCCGCCAGCACAGTCTGCCTACGTTGCGATGTCTGCTGACGCGGACCTGACCGGCGGCGTGATCGCGGCACAGACCAGCACAATTCAGGCAGGCTATGTTGCTGAAAGCGGCGCAACCCTGCTGGAATTCGCAACCTATGATGAAACCGTTGCAGCCGTTCGTAACGGTGAAGCAGACGCAGTTTTCGCGGACAAAGACGCGTTGGCCCCTGCGGTTGAAGAATCCGGTGGCGAACTGGTGTTTGCAGGCGAAGACGTACAGCTCGGCGGTGGCGTCGGCATGGGTCTGCGCGAAAGCGACACAGAGCTGAAAGACAAGTTCAACGCGGCCATCACTTCCATGAAGGAAGATGGCACAATCAACGCTGCGCTGAAAAAGTGGTTCGGCGATGACGCCGTTGTCTACGAATAATTAGATTTGTTGGGGCGCGGTCACCTGCGCCCCATCCCCTCCTACGCCACTGAAAGAACTGCACCATTTTCAGCTTCTGTTCCGACCCTTCCCAGATTGACGGCCTTAGATGGCTTGGCTGCTACCTGACAACAGGCAAGCACATGAACCTCTATTGGTCCGCGCTCACTGTTCTGACCTTGCTTGCGATCACCGCCCCCGCTGCCCTGCTCTTCGGTTTTGGCGGCGCTTCTGCTGCGCGCTCGCGGATTGCTCCGCTGCGCTGGATCGGCAAAACATACATCGCAATTGTGCGCGGCATCCCCGACATCGCATTCTTTCTATTCTTTGTTATCGCGCTGGACCAAGGCATCGAATACCTGCGCCACAAGGCGCTCTGCCCCGACTGGGACCAGCCGATCCGTCAGGGCAATGACTTTATCGTGTGTCAGGCGGCAAAAATGCCCCTCGGCAATGCGCCGCAATGGGTGCACGAGACCTATGGTTTTTCACTTGCAGTGCTGACGTTTGCCATCGTGTTCGGTGCCTTTGCCGCCAATGTTCTGTTCGGGGCCATGCGCGCCGTGCCCCATGCCCAGCTTGAGACGGCCGAAGCCTACGGCATGTCGCCGCGCCAGATTTTCCGCCGTGTGCTGGTCCCGCAGATGTGGGTTTACGCTCTGCCCGGCCTTGGCAACCTGTGGATGGTGCTGATCAAAGCAACACCACTCCTTTTCCTGCTTGGCGTCGAGGACATCGTTTATTGGGCCCGCGAACTTGGTGGCTCCAAGACTCCGCGCTTTACCGATTATCCGCATGGTGACTGGCGGATGTGGTACTTCTTTGCGCTCCTCGTTTTCTATCTCGCTCTTACGGCCGTTTCGGAACGCGTAATTGGACGTGCGATGCGCCGCCTGACACATGGTCAGGCAACCACAGGCGGCGAAGCACAGAGGAAGCTGGGATGATTACGTTTAGCGCAACTCCTGCCATGGCCTCGCGGTTCTCTTCGGAGCAGAAGACATGAGCTGTATCCAGACCATCCAAGACTACGGTCTGCGTGCCATCGGTATTGGTGAGCGCTTGCTCCCGCGTGAAGATTTCACTCTGTGTGAACAGTTCACCCTCATTGGGTCGGGCATGATCTGGAACGTTTATTTCGGCCTCACCGCACTGGTCACGGGCTTTTTCTTTGCCACCGCTTTAGCGATGGGGAAGGCCAGCCCCAGCAAGTGGCTGCGCGTACCGTCCGACTGGTTCATCTTCATCTTCCGCGGATCACCACTGTTCATCCAGTTTTTCTTTGCCTACTTCGTCTTCCTCAGCATGAAGTCGCAATTCCCCATATTCGACGCGCTCACCTCTGCATGGGCTGGCGCCGTTATTGTCCTGTTCTGCAACACCTCCGCCTACTCAGCCGAGATTTTCTATGGTGCGCTGCAATCCATCCCCAAGGGGGACGTGGAGGCAGCAGATGCCTATGGTCTCTCAGGTTGGAAACGCTTCAAGCGCGTGATTTGGCCCACCATGATGCGCCTCGCATGGCCCGCCTATACGAACGAGGCGATCTTCCTCTTCCATGCGACTACGTTGGTCTATATCTCCAGCTTTCCTGCATGGCAGCAACGCGGCGATGCGCTTTATTACGCGAGCTACTTTGCCGACAAGACGTTCAACCCCTTTATCCCCTATCCGATCCTTGCAGGCTACTTCGTGCTGCTGACGCTGATTGTCATCTCCGTATTTGGCCTCGTGAACCGCCGCCTCAACCGCCATCTACCTGGTGAGCAGCGCAGAAAATTACGCTTGCGCCCCAATCTGATACGGTAGTAGAAATAATTTGATCAAATCCCGTGGCGCTGGCCGCAGGCGGTCAGAGGCATCATAACGGTCTCCGGCGTGCGCCAGCCCACCTTAATGGTGACCTATGCACAACTGGCTTCGTAAAAACCCGACCGTCCGCACAATTCGTGTGGCCGCTGCCGACCTCAACGGCGTGCCACGCGGCAAACGCATCCCCACCCGCTTTGCTGATAAAATCACCGTAGACGGCACACGCTTTCCTTTCTCGGTTCTAAACCTCGACATCTGGGGCGAGGATATCGAGAATAGCCCATTGGTTTTCGACAGCGGCGATCGTGACGGCGTTCTGAAGCCAACCGAGCGGGGCTTTATGCCGATGCCATGGCTGGAGGCTCCCACCGCCCTTCTGCCGATCTGGATGTTCCATGAGGATGGCCGCCCTTATGAAGGTGATCCGCGCCATGCCCTGCGCGCAGTATTGGATCGCTTCACAGCGCGTGGCCTGACCCCTGTTTGCGCGGTCGAGCTTGAGTTCTTCTTGATCGACGATAGCGGTCGCAAGCTGCAAATTCCTGCATCAGAGCGCTCAGGCAAACGCCGTAAGGGTGCCGAAACCCTCAGCATCCGCGCGCTCGATCAGTTCGACCAGTTCTTTACCGATCTCTATGACGCCTGCGAGGAAATGGACATTCCCGCCGATACGGCTATCTCCGAGGCAGGGCTAGGTCAGTTCGAGATCAACATGATGCATTGCGACGATGCCCTACGCGCAGCCGATGATGCATGGCTGTTCAAGATGCTGGTGCGCGGCCTTGCCCGCCGCCACGGCTTTGCCGCGAGCTTTATGGCGAAACCCTATGAGGATTATCCAGGCTCGGGTCTGCATACGCACTTCTCGGTGATCGACGAGAACGGCGAAAACGTCTTTGATGACGGTGGACCCGATGGCACGGATACGATGCGCCATGCTGTTGCAGGTTGTCTGGAAGCGATGGCAGGTTCCGCGCTGATATTTGCACCACACGCCAACAGCTTTGACCGCATGGTTCCAGGCTCGCATGCGCCAACGGGCATCAGTTGGGCTTATGAGAACCGCACATCGTCCATTCGCATCCCGTCAGGATCACACAAAGCGCGCCGGATCGAACACCGCGTGTCGGGCGGCGATGTGAACCCGTACCTCATGCTTGCTGCCGTGCTTGGGGCCGCGATCAATGGAATCGAGGATGGCAAAGAACCGGTTGCCCCCATCACTGGAAACGCCTACGCCGCCAACCTGCCGCAGATCCCCAATACATGGGGCGCGGCAATCGATGCCTTCGAAACAGACGTCGCCGTTGCGCGCATCTTCACGCCCGAACTGATCCAGAACCTCGTCCTGACAAAGCGTCAGGAGCTTGACGAGATGAAAGAACTCAGCCGCGCTGAGCAGGTCGAGATATATTTGGATACGGTATAAGTTATGAAAATTGGCATCCTACGCGCAGGCCACTCCCCCGAAGAGCTGACCGAGACCCTTGGCAATTATGACGAGATGTTCGAGCAGCTATTGGGCGGCAATGACTTCGAGTTTGAAACATTCTCTGTTGTAGACGGAGAGTTTCCCAAGGGCGCAGGTGATGCCGACGGCTGGCTTATTACGGGCTCCAAGCATGGCGCTTACGAGGATCACGCGTGGATACCCCCGCTCGAAAACCTGATCCGCGAGGTTCATGGCACAGACAAACCGATGATCGGTGTTTGCTTTGGCCATCAGATTATTGCCCAAGCATTGGGCGGCAAGGTTGAAAAGTTTGGCGGTGGCTGGTCCGTGGGCCGCACAGAATATACGCTGGACGGCAAGCCTGTTGCGCTCAACGCGTGGCATCAGGATCAAGTGGTTGAACTTCCCAAAGATGCCCGCGTGGTCGGGTCGTCTGATTTCTGCGCCAACGCCATGCTCGCCTACGGCGACAACATCTGGACCGTGCAGGCCCATCCCGAATTCCCAGCCGTGTTCATCGATGGGCTCATCAAAACACGCGGTAAGGGCGTGGTGCCTGACGCACAGTTGGACGCCGCAACAGCCACCCTGCCCCAACCTACGGACAATGCAGACATCGCCGCCCACATGGCGCAATTTTTCAAAAGAAAATCGAGGACCTGATGCAGGACTGGAAAGATCAACTCCCCGCCGCAGCCGCCGAATACCTGAAGGACAGACGCTTGGACGAGGTGGAATGTATTATTCCAGACCTGCCCGGCATTGCGCGTGGCAAAGCGGTGCCCGCATCGAAATTCTCACGCCAAGACAGCTTTCATCTGCCCGATAGCATCTTTTACCAAACCATCACCGGTAATTGGGGTGAGGCCGCTGGCGATGACGGTTTCATCGAAAAAGACATGATCCTGCGCCCTGATATGTCCACTGCCACGGCTGCGCCTTGGACGGGGGATTGGACGCTGCAGGTCATCCATGACGCCTTTGACCGTGATGGCAATGTGGTTGAATTCAGTCCACGCAACGTTCTCAAACGCGTGGTGGAGTTGTACCGTGCTGAAGGGTGGGAACCTGTGGTTGCCCCAGAGATGGAATTTTTCCTCACTGCGCGAAACCTCGACCCTGCCCAAGAGATCAAGCCGATGATGGGCCGCTCTGGCCGCCCCGCAGCGGCGCGCCAAGCCTACTCAATGACAGCGGTGGACGAATTCGGTCCCGTGATCGACGACATCTATGACTTCGCCGAGGCCCAAGGCTTTGAGATCGACGGCATCACCCAAGAGGGCGGTGCAGGCCAGTTGGAAATCAACCTCATTCACGGCGACCCCGTCAAACTCGCCGACGAAGTTTTCTACTTCAAACGTCTGATCCGCGAAGCGGCCATGCGGCATGATTGCTATGCCACCTTTATGGCGAAGCCCATCGCAGACGAGCCGGGATCAGCAATGCATATCCATCATTCGGTGTTGGATACGAAGACGGGCAAGAATATCTTTTCCGCCGCCGATGGCGGTGAAACAGAGCCGTTCATGCACTTCATCGCGGGTCTGCAAAACCACATGCCAGCAGCCCTTGCGGTGATTGCACCCTATGTGAACAGCTACCGCCGCTATGTCAAAGATCATGCAGCACCCATCAACCTTGAATGGGGTCGTGACAACCGCACTACGGGCATCCGCGTCCCATTGTCGAGCGCCTCTGCGCGCCGTGTCGAGAACCGTTTGGCAGGTATGGATTGCAACCCTTACCTCGGCATCGCGGCCTCGCTGGCCTGCGGTTACCTCGGTCTCAAGGAAGGCAAAATGCCGATGCCCGAATTCAAGGGCGATGCTTATGACGGTGACGGTGATATCCCCCGCACCATGGGCGAGGCGCTACGTGTATTCAGCGAAGCAACTGCCCTGCACGAAGTGTTGGGACCAGAGTTTGTCCGCGTCTATGGCATTGTAAAAGAGGCCGAATACGAAGAATTTTTGCAGGTTATCTCCCCTTGGGAGCGCGAACACCTGCTGCTCAACGTCTGATGAACCTGCTCTATGCCAACGACCGCCGCGGGGAATATCCACCCAGCTGGTATGCAGCGACCGCGACCAAGATGGCCCCGTTTGCACCGCTGAAAGGCGCGCAAAAGGCAGATGTCTGTGTGATTGGTGCGGGCTACACAGGCCTGTCTGCCGCTTTGCATCTGGCCCAAGCGGGGCGTGATGTGGTGCTGTTGGATGCGCAACGCGTGGGCTTTGGCGCGTCAGGGCGCAATGGTGGGCAACTTGGCTCTGGCCAGCGGATGGAGCAGGACGACCTTGAGGCGCTTTTGGGCGAACCCGAGGCTGCGAAGCTTTGGGCGCTCGGAGAAGATGCTAAGGGTCTGGTGAAATCCCTGATCTCGGACCACAATATCGACTGTCACCTTAAGCCTGGTGTGGCGTGGACGGGCTCGACCGACAGCGAGGTGAAACACCTGCACGCTTACGCCGACTTGCTTGCATCGAAGTACAACTATGACCAGATCGAGACGCTGGATCATGCTGGGCTACAATCTGTTTGTCCGTCGCCCGATTACCGTGGCGGCGTCCTCGACATGGGTGCGGCGCATTTGCACCCGCTGAATTATGCGCTTGGGCTTGCCCGCGCTGCTGCTGCTGCAGGTGTGCGCATTCATGAGCGTTCCGCCGTACATCATATCGATGAAGGCACCCCTGCAACCGTGCGTACTGACGCAGGCCATGTAGTGGCTGATCATGTGATCTTTGCTTGCAACGGCTACCTTGGCGGGCTGAACCGCCGCGTGGCTGCACGGGTGATGCCCATCAATAATTTCATCGCTGCGACAGAGCCGTTGGGCGACAGGATCAAGGACGTCCTGCCCCGCGATGTGGCTGTGGCCGACAGCCGCTTTGTGGTAAATTATTTCCGTCTCAGCGACGATGGTCGGCTGTTGTTTGGCGGAGGCGAGAGCTATGGCTACCGCTTTCCTAACGATATCGCAGCGAAGGTGCGCAAACCGATGTCGGTGGTTTTCCCGCAATTGCGCGATGTGAAGGTCGACTATGCATGGGGCGGGACGCTGGGGATCACGATGAAGAGGCTGCCGTACCTCACGCGCATCGGGTCGAACATGTTGTCCGCGTCAGGCTATTCCGGTCATGGGGTCGGAACTGCCACCCATGCAGGGCAACTTATGGCGCGGGCAATCCAAGGGGACGGTGACGGCTTTGACACAATGGCTGCGATGCCAAACAGCCCCTTCCCCGGCGGCCCTGCCATGCGCTCACCTTTGTTGGTGCTTGCGATGAGTTGGTACGCGATGCGCGATCGGTTGGGGATTTGATGCGGACATGAAAAAGGCGGGCCAATGCCCGCCTTTTCTAATCATGTGTCCTCAATGCTATTTCAGCTTGGACAGTTTCTCTTGCAGTTCGGCCAACTGGCGCTTGATCGCATCCAGATCTTCGGAGTTTTCTTGTGCAGGCTTTTCGCCGACCTCAGCCTCGGTCCCGCGGCTCCAACCACCTGTCATGGTTTTCATAAACGCTTCTTGCTGCGCTTGCATGGCGTCAAAGCCAGGCATCTTTGCGAGCGGGTTCATTGAGGTCATATTCTCAACCACCTTGGCCTGCCCGTCGCGTAACATGGTAAAGGACTGCTGCAAGAACTCAGGCACAACGCTGACTTTGCCAGTCATATAGCTGCGCACCAGATCGTTGAGCACATCCACCGGCAGCACACTTTCGCCACGGCTCTCATGCTCTGCAATGATTTGCAGCAAGTATTGCCGTGTCAGATCATCGCCCGATTTGAGATCGATAATCTGCACTTCACGGCCATCACGGATAAATCCAGCGATGTCTTCAAGCGTCACATAGTCACTTGTCTCTGTATTGTAGAGGCGCCTGCTGGCGTATCTCTTAATCAGAAGGGGTTTGCCCGTATCAGCCACTTAAGTTCCTCCCCGAGGGTTGCTGCATTGCAGCTTAGACCCCGTCTGCGCAAAAAGAAAGGGTGGGCTGTCACCAGCTCACCCCTTCCAAAACGGAGCATGTCTCTCAACATGCCCCCTGTCTGGGAACCAGACTTATTTTGTTGTCGCTTTTTTAGCTGCGGCTTGAACGTCGCCAGCTGCTTTTGTCATTGTCGCGGTGGCTTCTTCGGACATGTCCTTGCCTGCTGCCATCATCAATTCAACTGTTTCCATTTGAACTTTTTTCGCAACTTCGGCGAATGCTGCCATGTGCTCGGCTGCTGCTTCTGAGTAAACAGATGCGAAGTCGGTCATTGCTTTTGCATAGTCGGCTGGCTCGGACTTGGCTTTTGCCATGTCGGTCAGTTTTGCGACTGTGTCTTTTGTCCACTTGGAGGAAATCTCGGTGGATTTTTCAACAGCTGAAAGCGCTACGCTGGACAGTTTTTCGTTCAGGGCTGCGGAGTTCTTGAAGGAAGCTTCCATGGAAGTTGTGTCCACAGGAAATGCGCCCATCATGTCTTTAAGCATTGCGGTCATGTCTGGTGTTGCTGTCTTTGTCATTTTCATAATCCTTGTTTGCATCATGGGGGCAAAATGCCCTTTTGAAGTTTCGGTCGCATTCCGCTGGGTCATCCAGTGTTCTGCGTCTGCAAACAACATAGATGCTGCAGCGCGGCATTGCAAGTATTTTCTGCACCGCAGCATCCCGCTTAGGTTGTGTCAAATCTTGCTGATAAATCAGCCTCTTGACCAAAGGGAAAGTTACCCGCGGGCCTTAACCGCAACATAGGTCCCGGGTGCATCGCACAGAATCTTTCGACCTTTCGCCCCGGGGATTCGGGCAGGAATCATCTCACCCGAGTGTTTCGTCAGCCACTTTTCCCACCGTGGCCACCACGACCCTTCAGTAAAGTCAGCGCCCGCTAGCCAGTCCTCGTGCCCCAGTGTCAGATCTTCGTTGGTATAGTGGCCGTACTTACCCTTACTCGGTGGATTGACGATGCCCGCGATGTGCCCCGACTGGGTCATAATGAATGTTTTGTCGGTGCTGCCCATCTTTTGCACGCCGCGATAGCTGTCTTTCCACGGGGCAATGTGATCCGTTTCGCAGGCAATCGCGCAGAGCGGAATATCCACCTCTTCCAAAACCAGATGCGCATCGCACAAGTCATAGCCACCCTCGGCCAACTCGTTATTCTGGCACAGGCCGCGCAGATATTGCATCGCCATCTTTGCAGGCAGGTTCGCCCCGTCACCGTTCCAATAGAGCAGATCGAACGCGGGCGGTGTCTCCCCCAACATGTAGCTTTTGACTGCTGGGCCGTAGACAAGATCGTTTGAGCGCAGGAACGAAAAAGTCCGTGCCATTACTATAGAAGGCAATATGCCCTTGTTCTCCGTCTCGGCCTCAATTCCGTCTATGAAATCATCTGTGAGGAAGGGGCGGAATTCGCCCTGATCCGAAAAGTCTGTAAGCGCGGTAAAGAAGGTGGCGGATTTTACCGAAGTATCGCCGCGCTGCTTGAGCAGGCTCAGCGTCAGGCTCAACGTCGTGCCAGCGATGCAATAGCCCACAGCGTTGATCTGTTTCTCGCCCGTGATGGCCTTCACCTCGTTGAACGCAGCGATATAGCCCTCCTCGACATAGTCCTCCATACCGACATCGCGGTAGGTCGCATCAGGATTTATCCACGACACCATGAACAAGGTGTACCCTTGGTCCAACACCCACTTTACAAAGGAGTTCTGCGCCTTGAGATCGAGAATGTAGTATTTGTTGATCCACGGCGGGAAGACGACGAGCGGCGTGGCATGCACTTTCTCGGTAGTTGGCGTGTATTGGATCAGCTCGAACATGCGATTGCGAAAAACCACCTTGCCCGGTGTTGTGGCAATGTTCTCCCCCAGCTCGAACGCGCTTTCATCCGCAAGGCGCACGATCATCTCGCCTTTGTTGGCTTCCAGATCACCAATAAGATTCTCAAGCCCCTTGATCAGGCTCTCCCCCTCGGTGTCCACCGCACGCTGTAGCGCGTCAGGATTGGTGGCGAGAAAATTTGTCGGGCTCATCATGTCGATAATCTGGCGCGAGAAATACGCAAGGCGCTGTTTCTCGCGCGGCTCCATATCCTCAACGTCTTCGACGGCCTGCTCCAAGGCTTCTGCATTCATCATGTACTGCTGCTTGACGAAGTTGAAATACGGATGCTGCTCCCACAGAGGGTTGGCAAAACGGCGGTCGGTTGCGGTGCGGTCGGCAGGCGCCGAGAGTTCCCCCTTCGCAAAGGCCTGTTGTGCTTCGACAAAGTGGGTGACCGATTTGGTCCAATACCCCAATTGATGCTCGATCAGCTTGGCAGGATTGGTCAACGCCTCTTGCATATAAGCCTTGGCCGCCTTCTGAAATAATTCTTGATTTGGACCATCAAGGGCGGCTTGATGCGTATTTCGGGTTGCTAAAACGTTGGTAAGACGTTCGCGCAAGGCTTCTACTTTACTCAGATTTTCGGTCATCCGCGCCATAGATGCCGCACTAGGTTCACCATTTTCTGTAGTATCAGTTGCCATGTTTATTTTTCCACCCTATGTTTGCAGTTGCAGCATTTTCTTCTAGCGGGCCTCTCCCAAGGCTTCCCAGACACAAGATGCGCCCGAATTTGGGCTTTGGTACAGGAGTTCCGCTATGCGCTATATGGCATCATACGACATGATGGAGACAATCCGAAACACTAATGAGTGGCTCGGTGCATCCGCAAAGGCGATGGCGGCATACCCCGCTTTTGCAATGATCCCCAACCCCGCGTTGGAGTGGGTCGGCGCATGGGGCGAAGTCACAGAACGCTCGTTCAGCCGCATGACAGTGAAGCCCGACTGGAACATTCCACCCTTCGTAGGTGCCGATGGCACGGACCGTGTGGTGTCTGAACAGATCGAGATCAAAGGCGCGTTCGGCGATCTGCTCCATTTCCGCATCCAAGGTCGCAACGAAGAGCGCCGTAAAGTATTGTTGGTTGCGCCAATGTCTGGCCACTATGCAACGCTTCTGCGTTCCACGGTGATCAGCCTTCTGCCAGATTGTGATCTCTACATCACGGATTGGCACAACGCCCGCGACATCCCTGTCAGCGCTGGTAAGTTCGACATCGAAGACTATACAATGCATCTGGTCGATTATATGCGCCACCTCGGCCCAGACACGCATGTCATCGCCGTGTGCCAGCCTGCCCCGCTTGCTTTGGCCGCAACTGCCTATCTGGCGGAAGAAGACCCCAAATCACAGCCAAGCTCACTCACTCTCATTGGTGGCCCAATTGATCCGGGTGCCGCTCCGACCGAGGTCACCGATTTCGGCCACTCCGTCACCATGGGGCAGCTTGAGCATTCCATGATCCAGCAGGTCGGCTTCAAACATGCTGGCGTGGGCCGCAAGGTTTATCCTGGTCTGCTACAGCTCAGCTCGTTCATCTCGATGAACATGGACACGCACAAAGACGCGTTTACCAACCAGATCCAGCGTGTCGTCAAGGGCGAAGCGCATGAGCACGACAAGCATAACAAGTTCTACGACGAATACCTCTGCGTGATGGACATGCCTGCGGAGTTTTACCTCTCCACGGTTGATCGCATTTTCCAACAACACGAAATTGCCAACAATGATTTCGTTGTGAACGGTAAAAAAGTCGACATGGGCAAGATCACCAGCACAGCGATTATCACTGTTGAAGGTACAAAAGACGACATCACAGCCCCCGGTCAGTGCATTGCTGCACTCGCTCTGTGTACAGGCGTGCCAGACGAGAAGAAGACAAGCCACGTTGAAGAAGGGGCTGGCCATTATGGCATCTTCGCAGGCAGAAGCTGGCGCGACAACATCCGCCCGCTGGTGATGAACTTCATTGATGATCACGAAAAAGCAGCCGCTCCGAGCCCTAGCTTGAAGCAGGTGCCCGAGGCGAAACAATCCGCCGCTGCGCCTAAAGCTAAAACAGCCTAAGCTATGACCGATGTGCCCTTTTCTTGTTCTTGCGGCGAGATAAAGGGCACGTTGCATCATGTAACCCCGCGAAATGGCAACCATGTGCGCTGCTATTGCGCAGCGTGCCGCGCGGCGGTTCTCTACACTACAGGCGAGGATGTAGGCACCAACGGTGTCGATCTTTACCAAACCACACCTGACAAAATCAGCTTTCAACAAGGGCGCAGCAATCTAGGCGTCTTTTCTTTTTCGCCGAAAAAGCTGCTGCGCTTTCGTGCAATGTGTTGCGGTGTTCAGATGTTCACCATGCTGCCGACGCCAAAATTTGCGCTAGCGGGTGTCATGACAAACCTTCTGGAAGACAAGACCGCCATTGGACCTGTCGCAATGAAAGCCTTCGTCCCTCAACCCGACGGCAGCACCAAGCACAGCTCTACCCTGCGTCTCTATGGCGGCACGATGTGGCGCGCATTGCTTGCGCGCATCTCAGGGCGTTGGAAGAAGACCTCATTCTTTGACATCACAACGGGCAAGCCTGTCGCGGAAGTCTATCTACTGACGAAAGAAGAGCGCGCAAACCTGCCGCTCTGACTATCTCAGGACGTAGGGCTGCTCCATCCACTCGCGCAGAGCCGCGGTGGTCTCGTCGGGCTGTTCCAGCGTCGGCAGATGCCCTGATCCCTCCAATACACGCAGCTGCGCATATGGAATCAGTTCGGCCATAAACTCGTGCCGTTTCACAGGAAATAGCATGTCATGCGCCCCGCACAGAACCAAAGCAGGCACACGGCAGCGGCGCAGCGTTGCCTGTTGGTCCTTGCGACGCTGCATCGCACGGGCCTGACGGATGTAGATCTCTGGCCCGAGCGTTTGGGCCATTTCAGTCACGAGGTTCATCACCTCGTTACGATAAGGACCGGAGGCCAGTGTGGATGGGCTGATCTCGTCACGTATAACTTCGGTGAAACGGCCTGAGCGGACTTTGACGATCTGCGGCTCACGGTTGGCGGCGATCACCGGTGTCTCGGCCAGCGGATGCGTATCCATTAGTGCAATGCGTGTCACACGGTCGGGTGCACGGCGCAAGATTTCCATCGCGACGACAGCACCCATCGACAGACCCGCCAGCGCGAAACGCTTTGGCAGGATATCAAGCAGCGTCGAGGCAATTTCCTCGATCCGCTCCCCTTTGGTGACGGGGGCGACCATGACAGCAGTATCGCAAGATAGCTCTGCAATTTGCGGACCAAACAGGCGCGCATCGCACATCATTCCCGGCAATAGAACCAGCGGCTCTTTCATAGTGATCGTTACTCCGGTGTACCTGCCCCTCGTCCATGCCGTGCTATGCGCGCAGGTGCAAGACCTCAGGGGTAAGCAATGCCCCGCAATGGGGGGAAATCCGCGTATCGGGCGGCACGAGTGCGCTGATCCTCGTCAGGCGCCTCGCCTGCCCGCAATAACATGCCACGCGGTGCGATGTAGCTGCTGATGGTACGCTGTGGCACCGGCCGCCAAACCAGATTAAAGGCTGCCAGTTTAGGGAAAAACCACATTTCTGAATAAGGCAGATGATCATGCACCCACCACGCCAGATCACGCCAGTCACGCCCTTGGTCGTATTGATCCGCAAACCACGGGATAACCGGCGAAGTGCCTGCAATGGGACGCTCAGGACAATCCCAAATATGGCACTCAATCGGGTTATCGCTTCGTGCGCAGTTGAGTTTATTCTCGTTTCCGTAAGTGTTGAGCGCTGCAGAGCGATAGCCCGAGCGGATGGCGATACGGCCAAAGGTCTCTTCCAAAGGATCCAGCAGGTCTTGGCAGAGACGCTCTGCGTGCTTTACGGCAAGATCAGGATCATCAGGGATGTTCGGTATGGCGTGAAAGGCGCTTATTTCGCTCATCAGGAAATCGCGCATGTAGAAATGTTTGGACAGGCGTACACGGCCAAGGGTTTCAAGGCTCCACATGCTGCGCGGAGTGCGCATCAGTGGCCATTCCAGCGGAAAGAGCCGTCTTGCGCCAACGGCGAAAAGGGATTGTGCGACACTTCCCAGATGTTGCCCTCGGGATCAGCGAAATAGCCGATATGCCCGCCCCAAAACACATCCGATGCAGGGCGCAGGATACGGCCTCCTGCCGCCTCGGCCTTCGCCAGCAACGGGGCCACTTCAGCCCTGTCGCGCACGTTGTATGAAAACGTGGTCGCCCCTCGCCCCAATTCCTCGACGGGCAGGCCAATGTCCTCCGCCAGTTTATCCAAAGGATACAGGCCAAGCGTCTGCCGGATCAGATCAAAAGCAATCACGCCGTCCTGTGTCTCAACGCGGGTCCAGCCCAACGTTTCGTAAAAGGCAGCAGTGCCTGCCATATCGCGCACGCCAAGGGTGATCAGACTTATACGTTGGTCCATCATTGCAGTGCTCCAATCCATTCAGTGATTTTCGACACCACAGCGCCCGTCTGCGCAGGCGACATAATGTCCCCCGCGATCACATGGGCATAGGGATCGTCGGCCTCGGTCAGTTCAGGCTGCCAAACTTCTGCCGGTCCGAACCAATCCGCAACCACCCTGCGGGTTGCTTGTGCATCAACCACGCGGTCCTCGTCCGAGAACATAAACAACGCGGGCGGGACAGCGACACCAAAGTTTTGCTGTGCCATTCTATCATCCAATGCCGCCATGGGCATCACTGCAACTGACGGATATTCGGTGGTCCAGTATTTCGCTTGCTCCGCATTCAGCGGCTCAAAACTTCGCTGCGCCCCCCCAATCAGCGGCATCCAATAGCGCGCAGCGGGCCATGTGAGGTACTTCGCCAGCGGGTTGTTTATGCCGAAGTTGGGGGAGATCAGGACAAACCCCTCGACGTTCGCCATGACATAATCCACAGCAACGGCCGCTGCCAAAGTGCCGCCCGTTGAAGTGCCAATCAAGACAACCTTGCGCCCGACTTTGCGCCCTAACGCAATCGCCTCAACCGTATCATCAATCCAGTCTTGGACAGTCGCCTGCGCCAGCGCGTCACCGTCTAGGCCGTGCCCCGTCAGACGCGTGAGCACCAGATTTGCGCCCAGCGCATCCGCTACATCGTCGGGAACAGGTCGTATTTCCTGCGAGGTGGCGGAGAAACCGTGGAGATAGACAACTGCCCAATCGGTTTGGACTTCGGGTCCATTTGCCCAGATCACCTGTTTTTCAACACCCTCGGTGATGCCCTCCACCTGCGCTTCGCGCCAGCGCAGGTAGGTTCCAACGCCCTTGTCCAGCTTACTCTCGTCGAACCGTGTAGTGACATAGGTAGGCTCGTACGGGCCGAACAGCCACATAAGGCAAGGCACCACAACGGCGACCAGCAGTACGCTCCGCAGCCATTTCCCCCAGCGTTTCACGACGCTAGCACATCCTCGACTGCACGCTCGATCAGACCAAGACACGGGCCGTCGGAAAAGCGGTGATCGGCATCTTTTACCAACAAAAGCTGCAGATCGGGGCTTGAGGCATGCTCCAACAGCTGTGTAGCAGTGGCGACGCTTACCGCTGTGTCCGCCGTCCCTTGTAGCATCCGCACCGAACACGGCAGCTCAAGTGGGTCGCGCAGCACCAAATGCTCGCGGCCATCCTCGATCATGCGCTTGGTCACCACGTATGGTTCCATATAATCAGAAGGCAGTTCGACACGGCCCTCAGCATCCAAAGCGGCGCGTTGCGCATCGTCAAAATTTTTCCACCAGCCCTCTTCCGTGAAATCCGGTGCAGCAGCGATTGTTACCAACCCAGCTAACCGCTCTGGACGTGCACGAGCAAGCAACAGTGATTGCCAGCCCCCCATGCTCGACCCTACCGGAACAAGCGGCCCTTCTGTCAGCGCATCAACGGCGGCAAGCGTATCTTCATGCCAATCACCGATGCTGCCCTCCTCGAACGTTCCCGAAGATTTCCCATGGCCGGAATAGTCTAACCGCAGGAATGCGCGACCTGTCGATTGCGCCCAATCCTCAAGGTGAACAGCTTTAGTGCCCTCCATATCGGATTTCAGCCCACCCAGAAACACCACGCAAGGCCCTTCGCCCGCCGTGAAATGGTAGGCAATTCTACGCCCTTGCGGTGTATCGAGATAGGACGGGTCAGTCATTGAATGTCTCCGCGTTTCGGTTGATGGGCTGTGCGCTCCTTGAGGAGCAGGAATGCTTAGCCGCTGACGTATGGACCGTCACTCGGGCGGTAAAAAATCTTTTGATTGTGTAGGCGACCCAACAGATCATTGATCATACTGACGTGATCGTCGTCTGCGACTTTTGGTAGCAACGCACGTGCGCCTTCCCGCCCCAAGGACAGGTCCCGCGTCACGACATTTAGGGCCGCTTCGATCAGATCAATATCAGACAGGGTAAGCTCGAAGTTCCGGTTATATTTTGACATGGGACAGACCTTTCTACGGTTATCTCAGTGTGCCGCATCTGCGGCGGCTGTTCAACCGCCGACCAGTGTGCACGCCGTGCCGCTACGGCACAAACCGGATCGGTTGCCGTGGCGCGCATTAGTGCTAAACCTTCGAGGATGAACACATCCACCCCAGACCGTTTCCTGATCCCTACGCTTTCGGCGTGCAACTTCGTGATCGGGATCGGTGCATTCTCTCTCATCGGGTTCCTGGAGCCTCTTGGCGCCGACCTCGACCGCTCGCCCGCGCAGGCGGGACAGTTGATGACGATATATGCCGTTGCATATGCGATCCTCTCGCCGCTGCTGGTTGCCGTGTCTGGCAATGTCGGACGCCGACGGATCATGGCAGCGGGATTTGTAGTTTATGCTCTAGCGGCGCTGGTTTGTGCCACTGCGCCCAATTTTGCAGTGCTGGGCATCGGACGCATCCTCGCCGCGGCAGGCGCGGGTATTTTCACGCCACTTGCCGCTGCGGTGGCTGCCGGCCTTTACCCTGAAGAGCGGCGTGCCAAGGTTCTTGCTGCTGTCTTTTTCGGGCTTACGATCAGTCAGGTTGTCGGCGTACCAGCAGGCAGTTGGATCGCCTATACCTTTGGCTGGCGTTGGGCGTTGTGGATGGTATTCGCCTTCGCACTCCCCTGCATCTGGCTCATCTGGACGCGGGTGCCTGCGGGGCTGAAGTTTCAGCCCGTTACGCTGCGCGATCTGCGCGATGTTGTTGGCGAAGGACGCCTGATGCTCGCCATCGGTTTCACGGCGAGCTTTATCGGTTCGCAATACGTGCTCTTTACCTATGTCGCTCCCCTGCTGAGCTCGACCATGGGCTTTGGTCGTGACGGGATCGCCATGGTGCTGATGGTCGCGGGGTTCGGTGCTGTCGCAGGGAACATCCTTGGTGGCTATTTGTCGGACCGTGCGGGATGGCGCATCACGCTTACGGGCATGTGCATGGTGCAGATGTGTATTCTGCCGCTCTTTTCCTTACTGCCTGTCAGCGTACCAATGCTTTTTGTGCTGGTCTTTGCATGGTCCATGGGCAGTTGGTCGTTCATGGCCGCCCAACAGGTACGGCTCATTAACATTGCAGGGCACCGCGCTCCTGTGGTGCTGGCACTGAACGCAGCCGCAATATATTTCGGCGCGGCGATCGGCTCTGCCTTGGGCGGTGCGATGATAGTCGGATATGGCCTCACATCATTAGGCGTCACAGCAGGCTTTGCCGCCGGTTTTGCCTTGGCACATTTAACACTATCCGCACGACTGAGCCCTCTGAACGAAGCGCGCTCTTGACGCTTGCGCCCTGCGCCGCCAAATACCTCTTACACATAAACCCGCAACCGGGCGTCTCGTAGGCGCCAAACTGACGAGGAGACCGACATGGTCCAGATCGCACTCACCCTTCCCGACGGCAATGCACGACACTACGACGCAGGTATCACTGCGGGCGAGGTCGCTGCCGATATTTCAAAGTCACTGGGCAAGAAAGCCATTAGTGCCACTGTGAACGGTCAGCACTTTGACCTTGCGTGGCCCATCGAGGCTGACGCCGACATCGCCATTCACACTATGGCTGACGAAGACCAGGCCAATGAGCTTATCCGCCACGACCTTGCCCACATCATGGCGCGCGCGGTTCAGGAAATCTGGCCGGATACAAAAGTCACCATCGGCCCTGTCATCAAAGACGGCTGGTACTACGACTTTGACCGCAAAGAGTCCTTCACCCCAGAAGACCTCGGTGCGATTGAGAAGAAGATGAAAGAGATCATCAACAAGCGCGACGAGGTCCGGACCGAAGTCTGGGACCGCGCCCGCGCGATCAAGCATTACGAGGATTTGGGCGAGCCCTATAAAGTTGAGCTCATCGAGGCCATTCCAGGTGACGAGCCGTTGCGCATGTATTGGCATGGCGACTGGCAGGATCTGTGTCGCGGTCCACACTTGCAGCACACCGGGCAAGTACCAGGTGACAGCTTTAAGCTCATGTCCATCGCGGGCGCGTACTGGCGTGGCGATAGTGACCGCGCGATGCTTCAGCGCATTTATGGCGTGGCTTTCACAGGCAAGGAAAAGCTTAAGGCCCACCTTAACATGCTGGAGGAAGCGGCCAAACGCGACCACCGCAAGCTGGGCCGTGAGATGGACCTGTACCACATGCAGGAGGAGGCTCCCGGTCAGGTGTTCTGGCACCCCAACGGCTGGCTCATCTACACCCAGCTTCAAGACTACATGCGCCGCAAGCAGCGCTCTGATGGCTATGTCGAAGTGAACACACCGCAGGTCGTAAGCCGCAAGCTGTGGGAAGATTCCGGTCACTGGGAAAACTATCAGGACCACATGTTCATCGTCGAAGTGGACGAGGAGCATGCACGCGAAAAGACCGTGAACGCGCTCAAGCCGATGAACTGTCCATGCCACGTGCAGATCTTCAACACTGGCATGAAATCCTACCGCGACCTGCCCCTGCGCATGGCCGAGTTCGGATCGTGCAACCGGTACGAGCCGTCGGGTGCTTTGCACGGTATCATGCGGGTGCGCGGCTTCACCCAAGATGACGGGCATATTTTCTGTACCGAAGACCAGATCGTCGACGAGACGGCCAAGTTCATCACCTTCCTCGCTTCCGTCTATGCGGACCTCGGGTTCAACGACTGGACCATCAAACTGTCTACCCGTCCTGAAAAGCGGATCGGCAGCGACGAGAGCTGGGACCGCGTAGAAAAAGCCCTTGGCGATGCATGCAATGCGGCAGGTCATGAATTCGAGCTGCTCGAAGGCGAGGGTGCATTCTATGGTCCCAAGCTGGAGTTCACACTGACCGATGCGATTGGCCGTGAATGGCAGTGCGGGACACTTCAGGTCGATCCCAACCTTCCCGAACGCCTTGAGGCGTCTTATGTTGGCGCAGACGGCGGCAAGCACCGCCCTGTCATGCTACACCGTGCGACCCTTGGTTCATTTGAGCGTTTCATAGGTATCTTGATCGAAGAGCACGCAGGCAAGCTGCCCTTCTGGCTCGCGCCACGTCAGGTTGTTGTGGCCTCCATCACGTCAGACGCGGATGAGTATGTGGCGCAGGTCGTCGCCGAGTTGCGTGCCGCAGGGGTGCGCGCAGAGCCCGATATCCGTAACGAGAAAATTAACTATAAGGTGCGCGAACATTCTGTGGGCAAGGTTCCTGTTATCCTCGCCGTCGGCAACCGCGAAGTCGAAGAGCGCACGGTGTCTGTACGTCGCCTAGGTGAAAAGCAGACAACGGTTCAGGCGCTCAGCGATGTTACAGCCGCGCTCAAGCTCGAAGCGACCGCACCGGACCTTTTGTAACATTAGGGGCGCGATACGGTTCACGGGCGCCCCCTAATTGTTACAAAAACGCGGAAGAAACCTAAAAACCGCCGGATTCATTCATGAATTCCAGCGGTTTTTCTGACAGACCTGTGACACACTGTCTCGTGAGTAGATTTTGTTACAGTTGCCTGTTTTACTAGCCATACCGATACAAACGAAGAATTCCAAAGGGAGAAACTGATGTCCACAACCATGAAAACACTCGCCATTGCAGGCGTAGTAGCTGCATCCATGTCCGGCGTTGCCACAACTGCCGAAGCAGCCTCAAAAGAGAAATGCTATGGTGTGTCCCTCGCAGGTGCCAACGATTGCGCCGCAGGTCCAGGCACAACATGTGCAGGTACTTCTGTGACTGATTACCAAGGTAACGCTTGGACACTGGTCGATGCAGGCTCATGCACCACAATCGAATTGCCCGCGATGGCAGACGGCACTGCACGCGCAGGCTCGCTTGAGCCACAAGAGCGCGACTTGCCAGCATAATTATCTTGTCACAGGGCGTGTACCCTCGCGCCCTGTGACCACCCATCAATATTTGGAGAGCATTGACATGTATGACCAATCCTCCCCCGCCTCTGCCCTGCCCAACAGCATCGGTATTGGCTACAAACCCCAACATTTCACTGATCTGTTAGCTGCGCCCGGCGCTGTTGAGTGGATCGAAGTCCACGCCGAGAATTACATGGGCGACGGTGGCCGCCCACATGCACAACTGCGCGCGCTGACCGAGCGTTTTGCTCTTTCCATTCACGGTGTCGGCCTGTCCATCGGCGGCGATCAGCCCCTTGATCTGGACCATCTCAACCGCCTGCGCACCCTCATCGACCGCACCAATCCCGCCAGTTTCTCCGAGCATTTAGCTTGGTCCACCCACGGCGCCGAATTCCTCAACGATCTACTGCCCCTACCCTACACGCAGGCGACGTTGACCCGCGTCGCAGATCACATCACCCAAGTCCAAGATACCCTCGGCCGTCAAATGCTTTTGGAAAACCCGTCGAGTTACCTCGCCTTCTCAGAAAGCACGTTGGCAGAGGCTGATTTCCTTGCCGCATTGGTCCAGCGCACCGGATGTGGCCTCCTGTTGGATGTGAACAACGTCTTTGTTTCGGCGACCAATTTGAACCTCAGCCCGCATGCCTATATCGATGCCTACCCTCTTGAAGCGGTAGGCGAGATCCATGTCGGCGGCCATGCGGAGGATCATGACGACCATGGCGCGCCTCTGCTCATCGACAGCCACGGTGCCGCAGTGGTTGATCCTGTTTGGGCGTTGCTGGATTACACCCTTGCCCGCTCAGCCGCTAAGCCAGTTTTGGTTGAATGGGACACCGATGTACCTGATTGGCCCACCCTGCGTGCAGAGGCTGATCGTGCCGCTGCTGCCCTCGCACCTGTACGCGTGATCTGATGGATGTCAGTCAGCATCAATTCCGCGCCGCCTTGCTGGATATCGAAGCGCCCGTTCCTGACGGCCTTCTAGACGGCACAGGTGCACCGGCTGGCCGCCGCTACGGCGTTTACCGGAACAATGTCACACACTCCCTGATCGAAGCGATGAAGATCGCATTTCCCGCCGTGCGCAGTCTCTTGGGTCAGCAAAACTTCGACACCCTCATGCCGATGTTTGTCCGCGCCCATCCACCGCGCTCTCCAATGCTCATGCACTACGGCACTGACTTCCCTACTTTCCTCGAAGGCTTTGAGCCTCTGAAACACCTCGGCTATCTTGGCGATGTTGCACGCCTCGAACTGGCACTGCGGAAGTCTTATCACGCAGCCGATACGAGCCCGTTTGATCCAGCCGTCTTGCAACAATCACCAGAGACCTTAGCCGCGATAAACCTACACCTCGCTCCGTCAACGTTTCTGCTACGGTCCCGCTGGCCATTGTTCGATTTGTGGCAGCGCGCCAACCATCCAGACGCCCACGCGCCGCGCGCAATGGGTCAGGCCGTGATGATCACCCGCCCCGAATTTGACCCCGTTGTTCACCTCTTGCCCACAGGTGCTGCAACATGGCTCAACGCGCTTGAAACGCAGGCAATCGGACAAGCTGTTGATACCGCAACAGCCGCCGCTCCCGAATTTGATTTCGCTGCTACCCTCACACTTGCTCTTCAATCACACGCTTTCTGTACGCCCAAAAAGGACACGCCATGAATTCCCTCATTACCCTCTACCGCAACATCACGGAACGGCTGGAGCAGGCAGAATGGCTGTTGCCCACAGTCGCGCGGTTCTTATTCGCGGCAATCTTATTGATGTATTTCTGGGTTTCTGGTCTGACCAAGCTTGGCGGCGGTTTTGCGGGCGTCTTCTCACCTTCCACAGGCGCCTACGCCCAGATATTCCCGCGCGTGATGGAGGCCGTAGGCTATGATACTGACCAGCTCGCTATCTGGCAAAAAGTCATGGTACTTGCAGGTACTTGGGCAGAGTTCGTCCTGCCACTTCTGATCGTCATCGGCCTGCTGACCCGCCTTGCTGCAGTAGGTATGATCGGCTTTTTGGCACTCCAAACCCTGACGGACCTCTACGGCCACGGCGCATGGGCAGACAGTAAGGTACTGGGCGCATGGTTTGACCGATTTAGCGACGGGATCATCATGGACCAACGCGCGCTTTGGGTTTTCTTGCTGCTGGTGATCGTAGTGAAAGGTGCAGGCCCGATCTCCTTTGACCGTGCCCTGCGCCGCGACTAAACAGCCGCCCTTACTGCTGCTTCGGTCTCTGCTGACCAGCCCAAAAACAACGTATCGCCCGCTTTGATCAG
Source organism: Sulfitobacter sp. (assembly GCA_036964385.1). Lineage (GTDB taxonomy): Bacteria > Pseudomonadota > Alphaproteobacteria > Rhodobacterales > Rhodobacteraceae > Sulfitobacter. The sequence goes on from JBALTK010000010.1 coordinate 32,254, forward strand.
CGGGCGTTTCATCAATGCAGGGTGCTGTGAAATCAGAATTAATGGCGGCTCCAGACGCGCCGCTTCGTCAAGGCCACGCCACGTCGTTGAACGTGTGTTTAGCAACTTGTCCCCGAAGGTCTCAAACGCTTGCGACATCACCGCCTCAGGGACGCCGTCCACCCGAACATCGCGCAACTGCGCCTCAGGCAAGGCTTTCATAGCCTTTTTGCAGGTGTCACAGTTCTTCAAGCCAAACACTTCAATCATCGCCCAATTACTCCTCAGCACGGTCAAAAATACACAAAAATTTCGCTATTCAACGGCTATGTTCTTGAAATCCGTCGAAAGTGACCAATTATTTTAAACGTGGGTTTGAATTATTGCTCCCCACCCGCCGTTGCGCGGCACCCTACTGAATAAGGAGGCTTGAGAGAGATGCCAACAGGAACAGTGAAATGGTTTAACACGACAAAGGGGTTCGGGTTCATCGCACCAGATGGCGGCGGCTCGGACGTATTTGTACACATCTCGGCAGTTGAACGTTCTGGGCTAACTGGCCTTGCTGACGAACAAAAGGTAAGCTTTGAGCTGGCCGACGGGCGTGACGGGCGTCAGATGGCGTCAGATCTCAAGTTGCTCTGACCACCTCCTCGACAGTGTGCACGGCATGTCGAGGTTTCTTTTGTTGTCAGCCACTTAATCGAACGTACAGCCTTTCGTGCCTACTTCGCAGTGGGCACGTTGGCGATACGTTTTGCGCACAACGCGGTGGGCGACATGACGTTTTTTCTTCGCGACGGGATGGGCCATCGCGGACTGATAGCTGATGTGCTGGTTAGGTTGGCCGCAGCAGATCACACCATTGATCGACACGGGCCGCAGACCTGCGGGGCAGTAGTTTTCTGAGGTTTTGTAGGGATAAATCTTGGTCTCGGCCGTGGCAGTCTGGGGAGCACCGGTCATGAGGCCGAGGGCTGCGATCAGCGCCAATCCTTTGAAATTATACATCTTATTTCTCGCTTCTGGTGTGTTCTTGAACAGTTTTGCCGAGGTGAGGCTTCAAGTCCAGCTTTTTCAGGTCAGAGTTGCGGGAAGAGAGGCGTAGCCGTGGAACCGGATGCGGCCTCCAGATTTGCGTTTATGGGTAATCTTGTAGTCAGGGTAGCGGGTTAGGAAGCGTTGGATTGCAATGCGACCTTCCATGCGGGCGAGGGTTAAGCCGACGCAGACGTGGGGGCCTCCTGCGAAGGCGAGGTGGCGGTTCGGAGTTCGAGTAATGTCGAATTGTGCTGGATTATCAAAGACTTCAGGATCACGATTTGCTGCACCGATGCAGAGGTGGAGGTTGGTGCCTGCGAGGATTGTGTGGGTACCTAGGGTAACTTCGGTCGTGGTTTCGCGGTTGCCGAACTGGTTGGGAGAGGCCATGCGGAGGACCTCTTCTACGGTGGAATTTATCAGGCTTGAATCGGCGATTAGTTTAGCTTTTTCAAGGGGATGATCGTGCAGGAGGGCGAGGCCCGAGCCGATGAGATTGGTGGTGGTTTCATGGCCTGCGTTGAGGATGAAAATGCAGTTCTGGATGAGTTCGATCTCAGACAGTGTTCCTTGGGTGTCGCCTTGGATCAGGCGGGTAAGGACGTCTGTTTCTGGATCGCCGGGATCGGCGGCACGGCGGGCGATAAGGTTTTGTAAGTAGGACTTAAATTCAGAGACGGCGGTGTGGCCTTTGGTGAGTTGCTGCTCCGTCAGGGTCGGTTCTAGGGCGCCTAGGATGGCGAGGGACCAATCGCGGAGGGGGGCGCGTTCGGACATGGGGATATCTAGGAGGTTTCCGATGATCTGGATGGGAATGGCAGAGGCGTAGTCTTCAATGATATCGGGGGCTTGGGGCATTGTGTCGAGGAGATGGTCGACGGTTTTGGTCAGGCCGTCCTCCATCAGGGCGATTGCCTTGGGCGCGAGGGCCGAGGACATGATGCGGCGGACGCGGGTGTGGAGGGGTGGGTCGTTGAAAACGAGGGAGGTTGTGTGATGCTCAAACAGCGGGG
>JBALTK010000011.1:0-34041 GCA_036964385.1 Sulfitobacter sp.
CAGTGCGCCAATAACACCCAGATCAGCCAATTCGGCCCAAATCTCGGAGGACATGCCGCTGTCGCTGTTCAGGATGGTGTTGCGCGTAGCCGTGTCATAACGGTCCCGCAAAAAGCGGCGCAACGTGTCTTGCAGCATTTGCCGCTCTTCGGTCAGATCAAAATTCATGTGCTCAGCTTCCCATCGTTACTTTTGCAATGATCCCGCGCTGGATCTCGTTTGATCCCCCGAAGATCGACAATTTGCGATTGTTGAAATATTTGGCCGCAACTGGACCAGCGCCCAATGGGTCGGGGATCATCGCGTTGGAGCCCTCTACCGCTTCGGACGAGAATGGCATCGCGTATGCTCCTGCTGCACGGCGCGCCAGATCGTTGATTTCCTGACGGATAATAGTGCCTTTGACCTTGAGCATCGAGGATTCCACACCCGGCGCCTGACCTGCTGCCGCTTTTGACACGATGCGCATGTTGGTTGTGGACATCGCCATCAAATCAATCTCGACCTGCGCCACGCGCGCTGCGAAATGCGGGTTCTCGATGAGAGGCTTGCCGCCCGCCATCTCGGACTTCGCCAGACGCTTCACCGATGCAAGGCCTGCCTGAGAGAAACCAACACCCGCGATGTTTGTCCGCTCATGGGTCAGCAGGAACTTGGCGTAGGTCCAGCCTTTGTTCTCTTCACCAACAAGGTTTTCAACAGGAACTTCGACATCCGTAAACCAGACTTCGTTCACCTCAGGTGTACCGTCGAGCAGAATGATCGGGCGCACTTCGATGCCCGGTGTGTCCATATCGATGAGCAGGAAGGAAATGCCTTCTTGCTGCTTCACGTCCTTGTCCGTCCGCACGAGGCAGAAGATCATGTTGGCGTGCTGGCCCAGTGTGGTCCACGTTTTCTGGCCGTTCACGACGTAATGCGTGCCCGCTTCGTTCTTGACCGCAGTCGTTTTCAGTGAGGCAAGGTCGGACCCCGCGCCTGGCTCTGAATAGCCCTGACACCACCAGTCCTCACCGGACAGGATACGTGGCAGCCAATAGTCGTTCTGCTCTTGGGAACCGAAGTTCTGCAAAACAGGCGCGAGCATACCCAAACCGAATGGCACAATGCGCGGAGCAGACACCATAGCGGCTTCTTCTTCGAAAATGTGCTTTTGCACGGCATTCCACTCGGCGCCGCCGAATTTTTTGGGCCAGTTGGGGGCAAGCCAGCCTTTGGAGTTCAGGATCGCGTGCCAGTTCTCCATATCGGCCTTGGTCAGTTCACCTTTACCGCGCACTTTGTCTTGCATGTCGGGGGTGACTTTTTCCGCCAAAAACGCGCGTACTTCGTCGCGAAAGGCGATCTCTTCGTCAGAATAACTCAGGTCCATTTTAGAATCCTCTTTATCAATCTATCGGTTGCGTTCGGGCTCTACTTAGCCGGAGCGCGGTTCAAGTCATCAAAGCTGCGACCGCTCGTCACAAGCTGCTGAAGTAATGGTGCGGGCTTCCAGAACCATGCGTCCTCCCTCGCAAATCGCTCGATATCGGCAAGCACCGTATCCAGCCCTTGCAGGTCGGCCCATTTCAGAGGGCCGCCCCAATAGCGCGGAAAACCGTAACCAAACAGCAGCACCATATCCACGTCGGCGGGGCGTCGGGCGATGCCCTCTTCCACGACCTTTGCGGCTTCGTTCACCATCGCACACATATAGCGCCTGACAATCTCTTCATCGCTGAAATCACGTGGCGTTATTTTCAGATCGGCCTGTTCGGCAGCGATAAGTTCGGGGATTTTCGGGTTCGGGACAGACGCGCGACTGCCTGCTTCGTAGAGGTAGTACCCCTCGCCTGTTTTACGCCCGAAATGGCCCTGTTCGCACAGCTTGTCGATATAGGTCGGGACCCGCTCGTCAGGGTGGCGATCAGGTGCCTTGCGCTTGCGGGTCATCCACCCGATGTCGAGACCTGCAAGGTCAGCCACAGCAAACGGCCCCATGGCAAAGCCGAAGTCTGTCAGGGCGCGGTCGATCTGATAGGGGGATGCACCGTCCAGCACCATGTGATCTGCTGCCGTGCGGTAGACCGCCAGAATACGGTTCCCGATGAACCCGTCGCAGACACCCGCACGGACCGAGATTTTGCCCAATGCTTTGCCCAGCGCAAATCCTGTCGCGACAACATCAAGCGCCGTCTTATCGGCCACAACAACCTCGAGCAATTTCATGACGTGCGCAGGCGAGAAGAAGTGCAGCCCGATCACATCCTCTGGGCGCGAGGTTGCCGCTGCGATTTCGTCCACGTCCAGATAGGAGGTGTTGGAAGCAAGGATCGCACCCTGCTTGCAAACCGCGTCGAGCTTACCGAACACTTCGCGCTTCACGTCCATGTTCTCGAAAACCGCCTCGATCACCAGATCAACGTTGGCAAGCGCGTCATAGTTGATCGCAACAGTGAGTGCAGTTGTAGTGAGCGCATCGTACTGCATTTGGGTGATCTTGCCCCGCTTCAAAGCGCCTGCGAGATTTCCCTCAATGCGACCACGCGCAGCCGCGACTTGCTCTTCGCCTGTCTCGATCAGGACCACTTCCATCTGCGCCAGCAATGCTGCAGTAGCGATACCCGCGCCCATGGTCCCGCCGCCTATCACACCGATAGCGTTGAGCTGACGTGGCGCAACACCTTTGAGTTCTGGCAAGTTGCTCACAGCGCGTTCGTTAAAGAATGCGTGGATCATCCCCTTGCTCTGATCGCTGGCGAGCATTTCCATGAACAGTTCGCGCTCCGCAGCCATGCCGTCTTTAAACGGCAACTCTGAGGCGGCTTGCACTGCGCGCACACCTACGCCACCACTGATCTGACCGCGGCCCTTTTTCAGCACACCGTCATAGGTTGCATCCCAATCAATCGCGGCAGGGGCGGGCATTTCCGATATCGCACGGCGGGGCGCACCTGAACTGATCAGGTCCATCGCATAAGCAAGGCCAACTTCTTGCGGGTCACCCTCTTCGATCCTGTCGATGATTCCCAATTCCAGCGCTTCTGCCGCTTTGACCTGACGGCCGGAGGTGATCACTTCGATCGCTTTCTCAGCGCCCGTCAAACGCGGCAGGCGCTGTGTGCCACCGGCACCTGGCAACAGGCCCAAATGTACTTCGGGCAGACCAACCACCGCGGAAGGTTGCGCAGTGCGGTAATGCGCACCAAGTGCAATTTCCAAACCACCGCCCAATGAGACCCCGTGCATGGAAGCGATAACCAACAGGGGCGAGCCCTCAATACGGGTGCACAGATCAGGCAGTGCGGGTGCTTTTGGCGGTTTGCCGAATTCGGTAATGTCGGCACCTGCAATAAATGCGCGGCCGTCGCCGACGATGAGCACTGCCTTGATCTCGGCATCTGCCTCGGCGCGGTCCATCGCATCCCACAATCCCTGACGCACCGCTTGGGACAGTGCATTTACGGGCGGGTTCTGAATACGCAGGATGGCAACAGGGCCGTGAACACTAAAAGCGATGGGATCAGACATGATGGCTCTTCTCTCTCTAATTTTCTATCCGCGACGGCTCAGCGCAGGGGCGCGGCCAGAACGGGTTTCAAGCGTTTGTACGAGCTTGTGCAATGCGGGACCAACCTCTTTTTGCATGCGCATACGCGGTAATTCCGCAGGCATAGCGCCACAGGTAAAGGCCACGGACTCCCCGAATTCACCTGAGTAATACGGTACGCTTACGGCGTTGACGGTACTGGCATATCTGTTGGCCTCTGACGCGATGGTAAAACCTTGGCCCAATAACTGGTCATAGCCTTCTTGGCGAAATGCTTGCATCTCTGCGTCGGGTTCCATTGCGTCAAACCGCTCTTCGTTCAACGCGGCAAGGAAGGCCATTCCTGACGATGATGAATCCAAGGGAATCCGGTGGCCAGGTTCCAGCCAAATCGCGGAGGCAGTCGAGGGACGCCAAGTCCGCACCAACATCATCCGGTCGCCGTCCCGGACCGCTATCAGGGCCAATGTCCCCGTCTCATCTGCCAGCCGCTGCATGTCGTCGCTAACCATATCGACAAAGCCTACAGCGACAGAAGCCACGGACCCCAGCACAATGGCGGCAGGCCCAAGACGGAAGCGGTCATTGCGGCCGCCATGGCTCAGATACCCCAATTCACACAGCGTATAGGTCAGCCGCGAAATTGTAGGCTTGGGCAGGCCCGTCCGCTCAGCGATTTGCGCATGGGTCAGGCCATTGTCACTGGCGCGAAACGCCCGCAACACACCAAGGCCGCGCGCCAAAGTATTGGCAAATTTGCGGTCCGTATTTTGGCTTTGAGCCGTCATTGCGCCGCCATCGGTATCAGCAGCGAGATGACCGGAAAGGACATAATAAGGATCAGAACGATGATATCCACACTTAAGAACCTTGTGATACCTGCAAAGATGGTGCCCACAGGCGCGTCACGTCCAACAACGTTGGCAATGACAAACACGTTGAGACCAACGGGCGGCGTAATCAGGCCAATCTCCAGCAATTTAATCACGACTACACCAAACCAGATGAGGTTGAGATCATAACTCTCTACCAACGGGATCATGAGTGGCAACGTCAAAACCATGATGCCGATGGGATCAAGGAACATGCCAAGCAGCAGATAGATGACCGCGATACAGATCAGCAGCATGACCACACTTAGCTCTGCGTTGCTGACGGTTTCAACGATCACCGGTGCGACGCCCGTGAGGGCAATGAAGGCCACGAAAATCTTGGCACAGGCAGCGATGATAAAAATCGCCGACGTCTGCACGCAGGTTTCTTTTACTGCTTCCCACAAATCGTTGGCCGTCAGTTTTTTCTGGGCAAATCCAATGAGCGTTGCGGCCACCACACAAACTGCTGCTGCTTCTGTCGCTGTGAAAACGCCGCCATAAATGCCGCCGATGATTACGACGAACAGGAGCACCGCAGGCCAGCTTTCGAATGCCGCTGCCCAACGGTCGCGCATGGAATAGGCCGTGTCGCTTGTGGGGGCGATTTCAGGACTGACATATACCCAAACGGCGATAACGAGGATAAATCCTGCCAGCGTCAGCAAACCGGGCAGAATTCCTGCGAGGAAGAGAGACGAGATCGATGTCTCGGTAAAGATACCGTAAATAATGAACAATACAGAGGGCGGGATGAGCGAGCCGAGTGTACCACCCGCAGCAACCGATGCCGTGGCAAGACGCGGATCATATCCCATACGCAGCATCTCGGGCGTACAGATTTTACCCATGGTCGAGGCGCAGGCGATAGACGATCCAGTGATTGCGGAAAATCCGCCACAGCCCATGACGCTCGCCATTGCCACACCACCCGGCAGACGGGTGAGCCACACTTTGGCCGCATGGTAAATCTTGGTCGTGATGTCGGCCTTATAGGCTATGTGGCCCAGCGCAACGAAGAGCGGGATCATCGACAACTCATAGCTGTGTACAAGGTCGTAGGAATTGGAGAAGACCATCGACGAAGTTGGCTTAATCGCACGCTCGGGATCAAAGCTGCCACTGCGGAAAGAGTAAATCAGGAACGCGCCCGTGGTCGCGACAGAAGCCAGCGTAAAGGCAATCGGAATACGAAAGGCGAGCAGGAAAAGAACGGCAGCGAAAGCCACCATGCCAACGGTTGAACCATCCATCAGTTATGTCCCTCTTCGAGCAAATCACCCGCGTGCTGCTGTTCGTCAGACACTGTACCACCGCCAAGAATGGTGCGGGTGTCGCGCACAAACAGCTCCAGCAGGCGCAGCCACGCCGCTCCCAGTCCTAGGACAAAAAACAGATAGCCAGGCCATTTGGGCAAATCGAGGTCACCGGAGAAGAACGAGCCACGCTCAATTACTTTCATTAGCTCAAGGCACCCTTTGTAGAATAATGGCGCAAGGGCAATCATTCCGATCAGCGAACCCGCTACGATCAGCCAACTGCGAAAACGCGGGTTAAACCGATCCGACAGGAAGGCCACCGATACGTGCGCGCGTTGCGACGTTGCAGCTGCCAGCGGCAGCAAGATGGCCGCGACCATCAACTCACGCACCATAATGACACTGTCGGGGATAAAGGAGTTGAACACAGCGCGGGCGATCACATTGGAGGTGATCAACACTCCCAGCAAGATCACAGCCACAGCGCCAAGGCCCAGCAAAATTTTCTCAAGCGGCACCAACATTGGTTCAGCTCCTAAATATGAATTGATTAAGGGGTGGGCAGGACCCTACGGCCCTGCCCGAAAGGCAAAACGCCTTAGTTTGAGGTTTTAGCCCACGGGTAACCGTTAGCGTCACGCTCGGCGGTGTATTTGGCCAAGAGCGCTTTGTATTCCTCAAGAACAGCTGCGCCGTCGAGGCCGCCTTTAGTTGCGGTCTCAACCCACTGATCAAGGTACTTCTCACCGCCAGCGATAAGCTTGGCACGCTCAGCTGCTGGCAACTCGATGATCTCGACGCCTTGCTCTTTCATAGAGACAATCGCCGCATCGTTGGCTGCAGTGATCAGGCGACCAAACTCGTCCGCCATATCCTTGCCTGCGCCATCAAGCACTGCGCGCTGCTCATCGCTCAGTCCTTCGTAAGCATCAAGGTTCATGAAGATACCGACACCGCCGACCTGCCCCCAGTTCAACATGGTATAGCTGGTCATGACCTCGCCTTGCTTGAGCGCGGCAACCGCATAAGAGTAGCCCTGCGAGCAATCGATCAGACCCGTATCGAGACCCTGATAGGCATCGTAGATTGACATGGAAACAAGGTTTGCACCCTCTTCGCCCATGACTTTGCCGTAAGCACCAGTGCCGCGTACTTTCTTGCCCGCGATGTCGGCAACAGAACGGATTGCAGTATCCTTACAGCCGATATTGACCTGTGAAGTCGTCCACGTCCCGATGTAGCGCAGATCACGCTCGGCAAAGTTGTTTTGCATTGCATCGGTGCGCATCAAATCATCCGTTGCACGCATACCAACCCACGCATCGGGGTTATCCAGCGGCAAATCGGCGATGCCATATGCGGCCAAATCCTGAGGATAATAGACGGCAATTACGGAGCCCATATCGGCCACGCCATCGGCGATAGATTGCATAGCCGCCTTGGCCTTGAACAGAGCACCACCCCATTGAATGTCGATCTTGATATCGCCGTCAGAACGCTCACCGACTTGATCAGCAAACCACTGCAACGCAACAGCGCGTGCGCCACGGTTTGGACCTGCTTCACCATGGATAAGTGTTGTTTCTGCATAGCTGGCAGTCGCAAGAACTGACATGGCAGCCGCTAGAACAGTCTTTTTAAGAAAATTCATTTGAATCCCCTCCCAAGGATACAGTTTCGCATAGCGAAACTTTGTTTCATTTATCTCGTAGGAAAACTAGGACGAGTCGCAACGCTTCGCAAGCGAAAGCTGGCCCAATACCAAGGGAAGAACTTAAATTTGTTTTTTAATTAATAACTACAACAGCTTGCGATATATGAAGGCACGCCCACCCATGGCGCCTTCAGGCAAATTTATCTGTTCGAGGGCATCAAAATACATCTTGTCGCTGGACACCATCACCCCTCCAGGAGCAATCATCACTTCAATCAACGGCGAGATAAGGCGTGCAAACGCATCGTTTTTTTCGAGGTTATGACCGCCTAGATCGGCATGAGCAAAGCTAACCGTTGCGCCGTCACGGGCCAGCATCATCGGCAAGGTATCCACCACATCACCTAGAACCAGTTGATCCTCGGACGGCGTGCTCGCAGGGTTAGAGGCGACCGCCCGCTCGAAGACAAAGATATCGCGGTCAGTCACTTTTGCGCGAATGTGATCAAAGGTTCGTCCATTCCCAAGGCCTAGCTCATACACTGGCCCAGCCATACCCGCCGTCAGACCCACAGCATAGTCGATGCATGCACGCTGGGACGTCATACGGGCGATAAAGAGTTCGAGACGGGTCATTCGGGTCATTCCTAATTCTATGATGCATATAATTTAGAGCAGTATGCGCGATTGGCACGGGTTGTTCTAACGCAAAGGCATGACGTTGCGAGAACATCGCTGGACGCGGTAGTTTTTATGGGGTTCACTCTGCTTCTAGGGACAAGGAACGCGCATGCCGCTGCTCGACGTAAAATCACTGACAATCGGCTTTGGAGAGGCGGCCCCCGTTGTGCGGGACGTAAGCTTTTCGGTTGAGTGCGGCGAAACGCTAGCGCTCGTTGGCGAAAGCGGTTCAGGCAAGACACTTACCTGTCGCTCCATCCTCCGTATTCTGCCTGCAAATGGACAACTGCGTAGCGGTGAAATTCGCTATACGCATTCTGGGCAAAGTGTCGATCTCGTCTCCGCCCCTGCCAAGCAAATGCGAAGTTTGCGTGGGGATCGAATCTCGATGATCTTCCAAGAGCCGATGCGCTCGCTCTCCCCCTTGCACCGATTGGGCAATCAGGTAGCAGAGGTTTTGCACCTGCATCAAAGCATATCTAATGCCGAAGCCAAAAAACGCGTATTGGCCCAATTTGAGCGCGTAGGCTTTGCCGATCCTGAGCGTGCTTGGTCCAGCTACCCGTTCGAGATGTCAGGCGGTATGCGCCAGCGCGCGATGATCGCCATGGCGATGGTGTCCAAACCCGATCTTCTGATCGCGGATGAGCCAACAACAGCACTGGATGTGACCACGCAGGCGCAGGTGCTGGGCCTGATCAAAGACTTGCAGCGCGAGACAGGCATGGCCGTGATTCTTGTGACCCACGATCTGGGCGTTGTTGCAAACATGGCTGACAAGGTTATCGTCATGAACAAGGGCCGCGTGATGGAAGCAGGAACAGCACAACAGGTGCTGGCTGATCCTGCGCATGGCTATACCAAAAAACTGTTCGCGGCAGCCCCCGTCATTCCGGAAGTTGCCGCACCCGCGCGCGCCACATTGCCGACCGATCTAATTCTAGAAATCCGCAACGTCACCAAAAGCTTTACGCTGCGCGCAGGCGGCTGGCGTGCACCTACCGTGATCACAGCCTGCCGTGATGTGGACCTGAAACTACCACGCGGCAAAACACTCGCCGTGGTGGGTGAGAGCGGCTCAGGTAAAACGACCTGTGCGCGGGTGGCCCTCGGCGCGATCACTCCCGACCCTGGCGGGCAAGTTTTCTTTTCAGCGCGCAGCGGTGATGTGCCATTAAATGTACACGACATGACAAACGCCCAGAGGCGCAGCTTCCAACGCGATGCGCAAATGGTGTTCCAAGACCCCTACTCATCACTCTCCCCGCGCATGCGTGTACAAGAAGCCTTGACCGAGCCTGCGGAAATTCATGGCATCGGCACACGCGCTGAGCGGCGTGAAAAAGCCGCCGAAATGATCCGCATGGTGGGCCTGAGCCCCGACATGCTGCCGCGCTATCCTCATGCGTTCTCCGGCGGACAGCGCCAACGCCTGTCGATTGCCCGCGCGCTCACCCTTGACCCGCAACTGCTTGTTTGTGACGAGCCGACATCGGCGCTGGATGTTTCCGTACAAGATCAAATCCTCGGCCTGCTCGAAGATATCCGCGATCAAGCTGGCCTGAGCTATTTGTTTATCAGTCATGATTTGGCCGTGGTGGCGCGCATCGCGGATGAGGTGGCGGTTATGCGCGACGGTGTGATCGTGGAGCAAGCCGCGCCAGACACACTGTTCTACAACCCGCAACATCCCTACACAAAGGCGCTGATCGCAGCGCAGCCCGAGCCTGACATAAGCCGCCCTATCGATCTTGATCTAGTGGCAAAAGGCGCTGGCAGCCCTGAAGCATGGCCAGAGATGTTCCGCTTTGAGGGGAGCATGGCCCCTGCCTTGCGGGAATTGGAACCCGGACATATGGTGCGGTGTCATGCGTAGATTGTTCACATGGGCATCCGCCCTCATCCTACTTGGCCTTCCAGCCCTCTCGCAAACTCCGCCTCTGTCGGAGAGCAGCTTTTGGGCGATTGAGGTCAATAAAGGGTTCAAGCCACCTGTCGCTGAACGCATCCCGTCCGAGCCCCTGATCGTTGATATGGCGGCCAAGGGCCGGACCAACGGCATTCAGGGCGGCACGCTGCGCACGCTTGTTTCGCGCAGCAAGGACATCCGCCAAATGGTTGTCTATGGATATGCACGACTGGTCGGATACGCGCCTGATTATTCACTCCAGCCGGACATCCTGCGCGCGGTCGATATTTTTGAGGATCGCCGCTATACTCTGCATCTGCGCAAGGGCCACCGCTGGTCCGATGGCACGCTCTTCACCTCTGCCGATTTTGCATATTGGTGGAATGATGTAGTTAATAACAGCCTGATCACGCCTTCCGGCCCCCCCGAATGGATGACCGTCGATGGCGAGATGGGCACTGTCACGTTTCCCGACGCCCATACCGTTGTGTTTGAATGGAAGTCAGCCAACTCAAGGTTTCTACCTCTGCTCGCCCAAGCAAGCCCGCCGTTTATTTATCGCCCTGCCCACTACCTGAAGCAATTCCATGTAGACTACGCCGATCCTGATTTTCTGGTGCAAGAGGTCTTGTCCGCACGGGTGAAAAGCTGGCCTGCACTGCACAATCGTCGCGACAATATGTATAAGTTCGACAATCCGGACCAGCCAACTTTGCAGCCATGGATGAATGCCTCGGGAGAGCCGACATCGCGCAACCTGTTTGTGCGTAATCCCTACTTTCACCGCATCGACAGCGCTGGCACGCAACTGCCATATATCGACGTGGTCGAGATGACAGTTGTCGGCGGCGGGCTTATCGCGGCCAAGGCCAATGCGGGCGAGGTAGACCTACAATCGCGGGGACTTGATTTCCGCGACGTTGCGATCCTGAAGAAAGGTGAGAAGGAGGGCGGTAATTACCGCACACTGCTTTGGGCAAATGGCACCGCCAGCCAAATTGCGATTTACCCCAATCTCAACTTTGCCGATCCCGTCTGGCGCGAAATTATGCGCGATGTCAGGTTTCGCCGCGCTCTCAGCCTCGGCATTGATCGCCGCATGATAAACCGAGCGCTTTACTTCGGATTAGCCGATGAAGGTGGCATGACGGCGCTAGCCCGCAGCCCGCTCTATGAAGAAAAAAACCTCACCGCTTGGGCCACGCTGGACCTTGCCCTAGGAAACCGCCTCCTTGACGAAATGGGCCTGACAGAGCGGACGGGCAACGGGCTGCGCAAACTGCCTGACGGTCGCCCGATGGAGTTCGTGATCGAAACTGCAGGCGAACGGCAGGAAGAAGAGAATGCTCTCACGATCATCGCCGACACTTGGCGTGATCTGGGCATCCGTCTAATTATGCGACCGCTCGACCGCGACATCCTGCGTAACCGCATCTATGCAGGCAGAGGTATGGCAGCGGTCTGGTACGGCTGGGACAATGGGCTGCCCAGCGCAGCCACATCCCCAAAATATCTCGCCCCCACCGAGCAGGAATTCTTTTCATGGTCCAAATGGGGGCAGCACTTCCAATCGATGGGTGAGGCCGGTGAGGAGCCCGATCTGGAAGCAGCCCAACGTTTGTTGGAATTGAACTCAGATTGGAACCTCACCAGTGACACCGCCCTGCGGGAGGCCATCTGGAAGGAAATGCTCGAGATCCACGCCCAACAGCAATTCGCGATTGGTATTCTGTCTGGCGCGCCACAGCCTGTCGTTGTCTCACGTCGCTTGCGCAATGTGCCAGAGAAAGGCATTTGGGCCTATGACCCCGGAGCACATTTCGGCATCCACCACATCGACGAGTTCTACTTCGAAGATGCATTCCAACAGGTAGTCCAATGAACCTCATCCGCTATTCCATTGGTCGATTTTTAACGATGTTGCTCACGCTCTGGATCGTCTCGATCCTCGTGTTTGTAATCATCAACCTGCCCCCTGGGGACTACCTCAGCAATCAGATCGCGGAGCTACGCGCAACAGGTCAGGCCGAAGGCGTCGCCAAAGCCGAGTTCTTACGCAAGGAATACTCCCTCGATCGGCCCCTTTGGGAGCAGTACATGATCTGGGCAGGCTTCATGCCCGGCCCGCAAGGGTTCTTCGGATTGATCCAAGGTAACTTTGGCTGGTCTTTTGAATTTGACCGCCCTGTCTCTGAGATTGTCGGCGATGCTCTCTGGCTCACCGTTCTGGTCAACCTCGCCGCTGTTCTCTTTGTTTATGTTGTTGCTCTCCCCTTAGGCGTTTTAGCGGCGGCCAAGTCCGAGACTTGGGTGGATTACACCGCAGGCTTCGTCGGCTACCTCGGCCTTGCGACGCCAAATTTCTTGCTTGCGTTGATCCTGTTTTACTACGGCCACAAGTACTTTGATCTGCCCATCGGCGGGCTGATGAACCCTGAATTCGAGGGCGCGCCAATGTCATGGGAAAAAGTGAAATCTATTCTTGTCCACCTCATCGTCCCCACCTTTGTGATCGGCACCTCGGGTGCGGCGGCGATGATGCAACGTCTGCGCGCAAATATGCTCGACGAGCTGAGCAAACCTTACGTCGAGACCGCCATCGCCAAAGGCATGAAGCCCGCGGCGATGCTGCGCAAATACCCACTGCGCATGGCCTTCAATCCGTTCGTGGCCGATATCGGCAACCTACTCCCCGCGATGATCTCTGGCTCCGTTCTTGTGTCGGTTGTCCTTGGCTTGCAAACCATCGGTCCCTACCTACTGACCGCGCTCAAGTCCCAAGACCAGTTCCTCGCTGCCTTTGTTCTGATGTTCGTGGCCCTGCTCACCTTGATCGGCACAATGATCTCCGACGTGCTGCTGATGCTGCTTGATCCGCGCATCCGAACAGGAGGGCACCGCGAATGAGTAATCGCCCCGATGGCCGGTACGTCGATCCCGAACCGTGGGTAGACGGTGCTGATCTCTCCGCTCCAGAGCGGGCCGAATTCGACGCTCCGAGCTATATCTTGATATGGCGCAAGTTCCGTCGCCACAAGGTTGGGCTGATCTCGGGCCTGTTCCTGCTCATCTGCTATCTGATCCTGCCCGTCGCAGGTTTCATAGTGCCCTATACCGCGAACGAGCGAAGCGCAGATTACCTTTATCACCCGCCACAAGAGATCAACCTGTGGCATGAGGGCGAATTCATCGGCCCCTATGTCTATCCCACGACAGCCATCGCCGATCTTGAGAATTACCGCTGGCGTTATGACATCGACACCAGCACGCCTATGCCGCTGCAGTTTTTCTGCGAGGGATCCGACTACAAAATCGCGGGCCTAATTCCCTCTAATACGCATCTGTTCTGTGCGCCTGAAGGAGCGACTGTCTTCCTCTGGGGTTCCGACCGCCTTGGCCGCGATGTATTCAGCCGTATCCTTTATGGGGCGCAACTTTCACTCACCGTAGGCGTCATCGGTATCACCGTGAGCTTCATACTCGGCATCTTCTTTGGCGCAATGGCGGGCTATTTTGGCGGGCGCATTGATTGGACAATCAACCGCGCGATTGAAATCCTGCGCTCGCTTCCTGAACTGCCGCTCTGGCTCGCTCTGTCGGCTGCTGTCCCTTCAAACTGGGGGCCCGTAGCCGTCTTCTTCATCATCTCGATCATCCTTGGCATCCTCGACTGGCCCGGTCTTGCCCGTGCTGTGCGGGCCAAATTCCTGAGCTTGCGCGAAGAAGAATATGTGCGCGCTGCCGAGATGATGGGCGCGAAACCTTCTCGCGTGATCCGCCGCCACCTGCTCCCGAATTTTATGAGCCACCTCATCGCCAGCGCGACACTGTCGATCCCTGCCATGATCCTTGGTGAAACAGCGCTCAGTTTTCTGGGCCTTGGGCTACGTGCTCCTGCCGTGAGTTGGGGTGTGATGCTTAACGACGCCCAAAACCTCGCCAGTATCGAAATCTACCCATGGACTGCGATTCCCATGCTCCCGATCATCGTTGTGGTTCTCGCCTTCAACTTCCTTGGTGACGGCCTGCGCGCATCCCTCGACCCCTACCGCACATAAGAAAGGCGCTGCATTTCTGCAGCGCCCCTCGAATTGCATGGATGAGCTAAAGTGCTCAGCCGTACCATCCGCCCATTTTCACTTCGATACCAGCGCCAACCATCTTGGCGAATTCTGCCGGATCTTGCGTGCCATTGTCGCGACCACGATAATGGTAGGGGTACACATACGTCGGCTTGAACTCTGCTACGGCAGAAGCAGCAGCATTGGCATCCATAGTGAACGGCAAGTTCATACAGACAAACGCAAGGTCGATGTTCTCGAGTGCGCGCATCTCTGGCGTATCTTCGGTATCCCCAGATACGTACATGCGGAAACCTTCGAAATTCAGCACATAACCGTTGTCGCGGCCAGCGGGGTGAAAATTCTTGCGCTCTTCGGTGGTGTTATAGGCAGGGATCGCATCAATGCTGAGTTCTTTGAATACAGCAGTTGCACCATTGGCGACTTCACCCGCCTGTGCCTGCATCGCTTCGGGCAGCATGGCAAATACGGCGGGGTTTGCGATGATCTGTGTGCCTTCGCCCACGATCGCATCCAGCGTTTCCTGATTGTAGTGATCGCCATGTTCATGGGTGATCAGCACCAGATCGGGCGTGTCAAAATCAGCATAAGCCTCGGCACCGCCGACCGGATCGACATAGATGACACCAATCGGTGTTTGCGCAACAAATGAGGCGTGGGAAACAGGCATAATCTTGATCGGGCCAGCAGGCGTGTCGAATGTATCACCAGCATGTGCTGCGGCGCGCGCGGCAAATGGCAGGATCGTAACAGCGCCTGCAGCGGCGGCAGTGCTCAGCATGAAGTTGCGACGGGATGTGGTTGTAAACTTGGACATGGGATCTCCAGTAAATTGGTGTCTATTCACCAGAGGTAGATCGACCCAACTACCAATCAAGCCTTATCGGTCGTCGCCACTTGCCTCGCCATCGTCCTCCTGCAGAGCATCCTCTTCAAGCGCAGCATGCGCAGCCGCTGCCACATCGCGTTTTTGATCTTCTGTAAGGTTTTCCACCTTACCGTCAGCCAGACGCACAGTGACTTCACGGTGGGCAAACTTGATGCCTTCGCGCTCAAACAAAGCGCGAATATCCTCATAGACCCGCTTGCGCACCAGCCATTGGTCACCCGGCTTTGTCATGAATTTGACGCGGATGATCATGGCGCTATCCTGCATCTCGATCACGCCTTGGGATTTCAACGGCGCGATAAAGTTCTGCCCAATGACAGGATCATCCAACAATTCGACCCCAAGCTTTTTGATCAGCTTGCGCACTTTCTCCACGTCTGTGTCATAGGTCACGCGTAAGGGGAGCTTCATAATCACCCAATCGCGGGAATAGTTGGTCATCACCTGCAATTCGCCAAACGGAATTGTATGCAGCGCGCCCAAGTGGTGGCGCAATTGAAACGAGCGCACCGAGATTTTCTCGACGGTGCCTTTGACACCGCCCACATCCAGATACTCACCCTTGCGGAAGGCATCATCAAAGAGAAAAAATGCACCCGCAAAAATGTCACGCACCAGCGCCTGAGAGCCGAAGCCAACGGCGACACCGACGATACCAGCACCGGCAAAGAGCGGGCCCACGTTAATGCCAATTTCCATCAGAAGGATCAGCGCGATCGTGACGACCACGACAATCAGCGTAAAGTTGCGAAAAAGCGGTAAGAGCGTAGCGAGCCGTGAGGCAGAGGACGCACCGCCCTCGTCGCCTGGTTCCGCCTCAATCTGATCTTCTGACTCTTCCTCGATCTTGGTGTCGATCCAAATACGGAACGCGTGATAAACAATGTAGCCGATGAAGACGATGACCATGAGATCAAGCAATCGGTCAAAGATCGATTCCACCATCTGCGCGCTGTCGTTGTCCCAGATATAAAAGAACGCATAGGCACCTGCGACAAAAGCGAGAATACCCGCTACACGCCGCGCAAGCGCTTCAAAGCTTTTGAGCACGCGCACAGGCTGACCGCGTTCTTCTGCCGCCGCCGAGAGCATGTCGTGCTCGGCATCGGTCAGATCGGCAATGGTCGGCTTAACAGTGGCAAGCGCAGGTTCTACCCGCGCGCCCAGTGGTCCGGCGGCAGTGTCGGCCTCAAGCGCGGCGTTAGGATCGAGATCGGGGTCTGGACCGTCTTCGCGCAACATCAGACGTTCCTGCGCTTCACGTTCCAGCCGCGCCTGTTCTTTTGACTCTTGCTCGACCTGTTTTTCGCGCAGCAGACGGACCACGCGGGCACGGGCGAAGCCCCGTTCGATCACGTAATTCACCACGCCATAAACCACGATGATCGAGACTACGATGCCATACGCGCCAGCGATCAGCGGGATCGAACTGGGCCGCTCCAAGATCAGATCATATGTCAGCTCGAACCATGCAAAGATGACATAGATAATCACCACAGGCGCCCAAAGCCTGCTCAAAAGGCGCAACAGCAATCCGACTTCCATCAATTCCTTGCCCCGCCGAAGTGCGTAAGAAATGGCACGGCGGTTAACCAGAACCAAAAGGATGTTGAGCAGAACCAGCACACCAGACAGAAGTGCGGCCACCAATGCATAGATGTCATATGTGAGGCCCAGCTCTCCTATCCAGACACCAAACAGAATGGCGCAGATATCAAAGCCCGCCACCAGCCAAAGCCACCTGTGCAACCGCTTTGCATCACGGTCGGAGAAGGACGGAATGCGGTACTGCGTCAAAAACGGTGACAGGATCATCCGCCACAAACCCGAAGCTACGCGGCATCCAAAATAGGCGATGTTGATCAAGGTGACTGTAAATTGCGCCGCACTGTCGGTTAATGGCGGAAAGAAGAGTGAGCCCAGCACATAAGCCACAGCCATAGAGACAAGCACTCCAACCACGCCGATGAAAAAGCGAAACACCAGAAACGGCATTTTCTCGGCATAGCCTGCCGGGTTGTCCATCACGCGGCTCACGACAAAACGCCGTGCAAAACGCTTACCAAAAATTTCGCGTTCAAAGACCGCGCCAATGCCAAATAGCAGCAGGCTCAACGCGAGCATTTTCACAAAGAACATCAAGGTGCCGTCTGGCGATGCGGCCCGCAGGATATAAGCCACCTCGATCAACGCTACAGGCAAATCTCTGAGCCGTGTTATTAGTGCATCACGCACTTGGTCTGCGTTTTCTTGGGCCTTCATCAGGCGGGAATAGTCAGCAGCGGTGGGCGGCGCATTGGGGTTCACTGTGGGCGCACCCTGTGTCAGCACGCGCCCTTCGGTATCAATGACAACAATACTGACCCCGTCACGCGCCGCATTGCGCAACGTATCAGCCAGACTTTCATCCTCAGTACTATCGGCGGTTTGCCCGCCCCCCGTCACCAACGAGGCGAGCCCCTGTGCATGTGTCATCTGGACCGGAGCGAAGGACAAAATAAGCCCAAGCAGAGCGGCGCATAACAGGCGATAAATCATTGTACGGGTTCCTTGTCGCATCCGGCACGTTACGTGCGCTCACACAGACGTGACGGTACGTTGTTGGTGTGGGCATTGCAATTCATGCAGGCCTGCCCACCTCAACGAGGGATCAAGCAGATACCCGAATTCTGATCATGTTTTACAAGCGTCAGCCTTTCGTGCCATAGCGGAGGGATGGCTGTACCGCCGACCGACCTTTTTACAGCTGCTCAAGGATAAGACTATGACCACAGCCGCGAACACCGACCGGATTGCCGTTTTGGGGCTTGGCTATGTGGGGCTCCCGCTGACTCTGGCACTGGCTCGCGCTGGATTTGACGTCTTGGGCTATGACATTCACCCGCCCATGATCGACGCCTTGCGGGCAGGACGTGACCCCAACGGGGAGATCACCGATGAAAAAGTCGCTGCGACTACCGCTAAATTCACACATGACGCCGCTGATCTGGCGGGACGCACCGCATTCATCATCGCGGTTCCCACTCCGATCACAGATGCAAAGGCACCTGATCTCGGGCCCATCCTTGGTGCCTGCGCGTCCATCGCGCCCCACCTCACCGATGGCGCATTGGTGGTATTGGAAAGCACGGTATACCCGGGTGTGACCGAAGAGGTTTGCGGCCCCGCACTGGCTGCGGGCAGCGGGCTTGAGGCGGGTCGTCAGATCAAGCTGGCCTACAGCCCTGAACGTGTGAACCCCGGTGATGCCGAACACTCCATGGAAAACGTCATCAAAATTATCGCCGCGCAAGACGATGAAACGCTCGACCGCGTCGATGCGATCTATGCGCCTGTCGTCAAGGCTGGTCTACATCGCGCGTCTTCTATTGCCACTGCGGAGGCTGCTAAGGTAATCGAAAACACCCAACGCGATCTCAACATTGCACTCGTCAACGAATTCTCCCTGATTTTCGCGAGACTTGGCCTTGATACGCTCGAGGTGTTGGAAGCTGCAGGGACCAAATGGAATTTCTTGCCGTTCAAACCCGGCCTCGTGGGTGGTCATTGCATTGGCGTTGATCCCTACTATCTCACCTACCGCGCCGAGCAATTAGGCTATCACCCAGAGGTGATCCTCGCGGGCCGCCGGATCAACGATGCCATGGGCGCGCATGTGGCCCAAACCTTGATCAAAGCGATGCTCAAGAAAGACATCGGTGTGCGCGGTGCGCGTGTTTTGATCCTCGGCTATACCTTCAAGGAAAACTGCGCCGACACCCGTAATACCCGCGTGGCCGACATCGTAGCCGAACTGGGCGACTATGCCGTAAGCGCCGAGGTGCATGATCCGTGGGTTGGCGTCGATCGTCTGACCACCGAACACGGCGTAGCAGCAGTGGAATCGCCGGAACAGGGCGCCTATGACGCAATCATTGTTGCCGTAAGTCACCGCGAATTTGTCAAACTGGGCGCCGATGCCATCCGCGGCTTTGGCAAAAAGGGCGCGGTACTATACGATATCAAGGGAATATTCGGCAAATCAGGTAGCGACCTGAGGCTTTAAGCCTGCCAGCGATCAGAAAGATTTAGTATGCCGCAACAGGCCATAATCCAAGCCAACGCCCGTGCACCTTCGCGCCGTGTGATGCTTTACAGCCATGACACGTTTGGACTGGGTCATTTGCGCCGTTCGCGCGCGCTGGCTACGGCCCTGACTGCGGGCGACCCAGAAGCCTCCGCGATTATCCTCACGGGCTCTCCCGTAGCGGGGCGGTTCACCTTTCCAGAACGCGTTGATCATATCCGATTGCCGGGTGTGACCAAGCTGCCTGATGGCTCCTATGTAAGCTCGACTTTGGGCCTGAACATTGATGCCACGACAAATCTACGTGCCGGATTGATACAATCCGCGGTCGAGCAGTATCGCCCCGACCTGCTCATCGTAGACAAAGAGCCTACCGGATTTCGCGGAGAGCTTTTGCCGACGCTTGAGTGGCTTCAGTCCGAAGGACACTGCCGCGTAGTGCTCGGCCTGCGCGACGTTCTGGACGAGCCTGAAGTGCTGGCCCGAGAATGGGAGCGTAAAGGGGCGGTAAAGGCCGCAGAAGCCTATTACGACGAGTTCTGGGTCTACGGCGTCGAGGATATCTACGATCCGACAAAGGGCTTACCGTTCAGTTCAGCCACCCGCGAGCGCATGCACTACACTGGCTATCTGCGCCGCACATTGACCGATGCAGCCGACGTGCCTGAAGATCCCTATATTCTCATCACACCGGGTGGTGGTGGCGATGGCGCGGCAATGGTCTCGCTGGTGCTGGATGCCTATGAGGCCGACCCTGATCTGGGGCCCAAAGCAATGCTGGTTTACGGACCGTTTCTGTCTGGTGACGTGCGCGAAGCGATGGATGCCCGTGTCGATGCGCTTAATGGACGTGTCACCGCGACGGGCTTTGACAGCAGGATCGAGGCGCTTTTTGCCAAGGCTCAAGGTGTGGTGTGCATGGGCGGCTATAATACGTTTTGCGAAGTACTCAGCTTTGACCAGCGCGCCGTTATTGTGCCACGCACAGTACCACGATTGGAACAGTGGATCAGGGCAAGCCGCGCCGAGGAGCTTGGCCTTGTCCGTATGCTTGATGATGGCCGTGATGGAATGACCGTTGAGGCGATGATCAAAGCGATCCGCAACCTGCCCAGCCAGCAGAAGCCCTCTGATGCTGGTGCCAACGGACTGCTTGATGGGTTGGACGTTGTTGTACAGCGTGGCCGCGCTTTGATGGCACAAAAGGACGAATGATATGACCACGCCCCCACTCGCCATTGTCGTAAAAGGCTGGCCCCGCTTGTCGGA
The DNA here is from genome assembly GCA_036964385.1 of Sulfitobacter sp. GTDB lineage: Bacteria > Pseudomonadota > Alphaproteobacteria > Rhodobacterales > Rhodobacteraceae > Sulfitobacter. The sequence continues at coordinate 20,211 of JBALTK010000011.1, forward strand.
AACTTTCATCGCGCAAGAACTCGTCGCGCTGGAAGAAGCTGGGATCAACTTCGACGTTTGGTCCTTGCGCCATCCGACCGACATAAAGACCCACCCACTGCATGCCCGCCTCAAAGCGCGCGTGCGGTATCTCCCAGAGTACCTGCACCAAGAGCCGCGCCGCGTGCATGAGGCTATGGGGGCCGTTACCGCCCTAGCCGGATTTGATGCCGCAGCCGAGATGTACGCCCATGATCTGGCCCGTGATGACACCCCCAATCGCCGCCGCCGTTGGGGTCAGGCCTGCGTGCTAGCACATGAAGCCGAAGGCTCGCTCGAAGCTCTCTATGCACACTTCCTGCACACGCCGTCTTCCGTCGCGCGCTATGCCGCGATTTTGCGCGGGGTGCCGTGGTCCTTTTCGGCGCATGCAAAAGACATCTGGACCTCCCCCGATTGGGAGCTTCAGGAGAAATTGAATGGTGATACTTTTGGCGCAGCTTTTGGCGCGACCTGTACCCGTTTCGGCGCAGAACATTTACAAGCGATGGCGGACACGCCTTCCCGTGTCGATCTTGTCTATCACGGTCTCGACCTTTCTCGTTTTCCTGCCGCACCGACGCGCACCCTGCGCGCCAAGGATGCGCCGTTGCGGATGATGTCCGTAGGGCGGTTGGTCGAGAAGAAGGGCTTTGATACGCTGATCGACGCGCTGGCGCTGCTGCCAGCAACGCTCGACTGGCACTGGACCCATATCGGCGGCGGTGAGTTGGACGCGGTCATGCGTGCGCGTGCTGAAGCTGCTGGTGTTGCAGATAAGATCACATGGCGCGGTGCCTGCGATCAGCCCGATGTGATCGAAGCGATGCGTAATGCAGACCTGTTCGTGCTTCCCTCGCGTATTGCCGCAGACGGCGACCGTGACGGCCTGCCCAACGTCCTGATGGAAGCGGCAAGCCAACTGCTCCCGATCCTCTCAACCCCTGTCTCAGCGATCCCCGAATTTATTACGACTGGCACCCACGGCCTGCTCGCGAATGACACACCCCAAGCTTTTGCGGATGCCATGCAGCAGATCGCCGGCGACCCAACTCTCGGACCTCGCCTCGCAAGCGCGGCACACGACCGCCTGCATGCCGAGTTCACGATGGCCCCCGGCATTGCTCATTTGGCCAAACGCCTGCGCGGCATCTTGAAAACCGCCTGATGCGGCTGGCCTTCTATGCGCCTCTGAAACCGCCTCACCACCCTGTGCCCTCGGGGGACCGTGCCATGGCGCGTGCCTTGATGTCAGCCTTCGCTCACATGGGTGCGCAGGTTGATCTCGCCTCCACATTCCGTAGCCGTGACGGCGTAGGCGATGCCGCTTTACAGGCAGACCTGTTAGCTGCCGCTGACACATTGATCCCTGACATCATCACGCAGGGGCGACTTGCTAAATGGCAAGCATGGGTAACCTATCACAGCTATTACAAAGCACCCGACCTGATTGGCCCTATTGTGGCCCGCACTCTTGGCATTCCTTTTCTGCTGATTGAAGCGACCCGCGCGCGCAAACGATTGGGCGGCCCATGGGATGCCTTTGCCCGCGCTTCCGAGGCTGCGTGCGATGCCGCGCATGTAGTGTTCTACCTGACAGAACGTGACCATGAGGCGCTAGCCAAATATGCGCCCGATGGGCAGCCCCTCATTCACCTGCGCCCATTCCTGTCGCGCACAGAGTTGCCCGCTCAAGCACACGGAACACATCTGCTTGCCGTTGGGATGATGCGTGCCTCGGCCAAGCTGCCGTCTTATGAACTCATTGCACAAACGCTTGCGCTGTTGCCCGATACGACGCGGCTTGAGATCGCAGGGGACGGCCCTGCCCGCGGCCAAGTTGAATCTGCCTTCGCTGCGTTCGAGGATCGTGTGCAATTCCTTGGCGCGCTTGAACCGGAAGCACTCACCGCAGCCTATTCCCGTGCGGGCGCGCTGATCTGGCCTGGTGTGGACGAAGCATTTGGCATGACCTACTTGGAAGCTCAGGCGCACGGCCTCCCTGTCATTGCACAAAACCGCCCCGGCGTGCGCGATGTCCTATTTCCCCGCGCCTATCCAGAAGTAGATTTGGGCGCGCAAGGATTGGCAGATTTTGCTGCCCAACCAACCCCAACACCGGACTCTATTCGTGCGTATATTCGCGCGCATCACCTCCTCCCCGCAGCAGCCGAGACTCTGCGCGGGGGACTGGAACAGGTAGGCTTAACATGATCCGACTTGCATTATTGCGTCATGGTCACACGACTTGGAACCGCGCGGGGCGTGTGCAGGGACGTAGTGATATCCCGCTTGATCCTGAAGCAATCCAAGGCCTCAGCGCGCTACGCCTACCACCTCCGTGGGCCCAAGCCGCTCTTTGGTCCAGCCCACTTGAGCGTGCTGCCCACACTGCCAAACTTGTCAGCGGACGTGAGCCGCGCCTGTCCCCTGCCCTGATGGAAATGAATTGGGGTGATTGGGAGGGTAAGTTTGCACAGGACCTACGTGCTGACCCTTCTTGTGATCATCGCGATATTGAGACGTGGGGCTGGAACTATACCCCGCCGAAGGGCGAACCCCCAGCAGCACTGCGCGCACGCCTCCTCCCTTGGGTTCAAGGCCTGCAAGAGGATAATGTGGCTGTCTGCCATATCGGCGTGATGCGTGTGTTGATGGCCCACGCAACGGGATGGAACTTTGATGGTCCTGCCCCTTTTGCGGTAAAACGGAACAGGCTTTTCGTGATCGAGATTGACGGGCAGGACTGGCAACTGATTTCTGAGGCCGTGCGGCTGGAGCCCGTTGTCGAATGAACGTCATGATCGTCGTGACTCATCTGCTTGGCACTGGACATCTCGCTCGCGCGTTAACTTTGGCACGGGCCTATACTACTGCTGGGGATGTCGCATGTGTCGTCTCGGGCGGCATGCCTGCGCCTTTGCTCACCACCCCCGCCGACCGGATTTCTCAATTGCCACCCGTGCGGTCTGACGGCGTCGATTTTTCGCGCTTACTTACAGCAGACGGCAAAGAGGCAACGCCAAATTATATGGCGCAACGGCAGGCCGAATTGCTCGCTGCACTCTCCGATTTTGCCCCTGATATCCTGATCACCGAGCTGTTTCCATTTGGCCGCAGAATTCTTCGTGACGAGTTTCGGGCACTGCTGGAAGCCGCAAAGGCTATGCCTCAGCCTCCCCTGATCTGCGCTTCGATCCGCGACATCCTCGCCCCGCCTTCAAAACCCAAGAAGGCAGCGTTTGCAGATGACATGACTACTGAGTTTTACGATACCGTATTAGTCCATTCCGATCCTACTCTCACGCCGCTCGAGTTAAGCTGGCCTGTCTCGAACAATCTCCGTCCGATGCTTTGCTACACGGGATTTGTGGCGCCCCCAGCCGCTGGTGCGCATTCTGATGCCGCGGGGAGTGCCGAGATAATTGTGAGCGCAGGAGGAGGTGATGTTGGAGCACCAGTCTATGCTGCAGCCATCGCCGCCGCATCGAAGATGGAGCAAACATTTCGCATCCTCGTCGGCGGGGCGGAACCACAAGACCGCATCGTGGCCCTGCGTAAAATCGCACCTCCAAACGTGACAGTTGAGGCCGCCCGCCCTGACTTCCGTCAAATGCTTTATCACGCAGCTGCCTCCGTCTCACTATGCGGGTACAATACTGCGCTCGATATCTTGCAGGCTGGCACGCCCGCAGTGTTTATCCCCTTTGATGACGGCGGGGAGGTCGAGCAAGGATTACGTGCGAATGCCCTCGCCGAGAAAGACGGCATTGCAGTTGTAACCCGCGCCAATCTCACCGCCGAGACAATGTGTGCCGCCCTTGCTAAGGTGATCACCGCACCGAAACGTGACCACGGGCTGGGCCGCTTCGATGGTGCTATGCGGACAGTTGAACTCACACATGGATTGAGGTCACAGAGATGAAAATAGATTGGACCCCGCTCACCACAGAATTGGTGTTATGGCGACGAGATGCGCTGGCTTTGCCGCTGTGGTGGCGCGATGATGATGCCATCGCTGACACACCAGCGTTAACCCGACTGTCGGCACTCTCGGACGAAACGAAACTGCCTGTGCATGTTGCTGTGATCCCCGATTTAATTGAGGCTTCGTTACCTCCTGCAATCGCTCAAAATCAAAATCTCATCCCCGTGGTTCATGGTTGGCGCCATATCAGCCACGCGCCAGACGGGGCCAAAAACGCAGAGTTCGGACACCTGCGTGAAGGTGGTAAAGGTGAGTTAACGCAGGCCTACGCTCGGATGACCGAGGAGTTCGGCCCGGCACTCGTCCCGCTGTTTGTCCCTCCGTGGAACAGAATTGCACCTGAATTTTTACCTCACCTGAAAGCGGCAGGCTATCGGGGTCTGTCCACTTATGATCCACGCAAATCGGTTGAGGTTGCCGAGGGGGTTCTACAGATCAACACCCATATTGATCCGATCTTTTGGCGAGGCGACCGTGGGCTGGTAGATCCGGAAACTCTTATCGCAAGGATGGTCACCACCCTGAGAGAACGCCGCACAGGACAGGTCGACCGTGACGAGCCTTTGGGGCTGCTAACGCATCATCTGGTCCATACCGAAACCGTCTGGACCTTTAGTCGGGATGTTATCAACGTGTTGCTCGACGGAGGAGCGGCCCCCGCCGATATTGGCGCGTTGCTTCAGGCGGATCGCAAGCCAAGTATCTGACGGGCCTGCGCGGGCGTTGCGACTGTGCGCTCGTACTTCTCGCACAGATCGGCAGCGCGCTTGATGAGGGCTGCGTTCGAGGGTGCGAGGGTATCTCTGTCCAACCTGACGTTATCCTCTAGACCTGCACGGGCATGTCCACCTGCTGCGATGGCCCATTCGTTCAGGACGATCTGGTTTGGACCTACACCTGCGGCACACCACAGGGCATCGGGCACGAGGCGCTCTACAGTTTTGATATAAAAATCAAAGGTTTCTCGGTCGGCAGGCATGGCGTTTTTCACGCCCATAACGAACTGGACATAGAGTTGGCCTTTGATGCGACCGTCGCGGTTCATTTCGGCTGCTTTGTGGATGTGGGAGAGGTCGAAGCACTCGATTTCGGGTTTCACATCATATTTGATCATCTCGGCCGCGAGCCAATCGACCAGTTGCGGCGGGTTCTCGTAAACACGGGTGGGGAAGTTGTTAGAGCCTACAGACAAGCTCGCCATATCGGGGCGCAGGGACAGCATGCCGCCGCGTTCCTGACCCGCGCCGGAACGGCCACCGGTGGAGAATTGCATAATCATATCAGGGCAATGCGCCTTGACCCCTTCCTGCAACGCCGCGAATTTATCGGGGTCGGAGCTGGGTGTCTCATCATCGTTGCGCACGTGGGCGTGGCAGATGCTGGCCCCTGCTTCATAGGCCTCATGCGTGCTCTCGATCTGCTCGGAAATGCTGATTGGGACGGCGGGATTTGCGGCCTTGGTCGGGACGGAACCAGTGATGGCAACGCAGAGGATGCAGGGGGTCATGAAGCTCTCCAAACGGGCAAAAGGGGCGTGTCACCCTTTGTACACTTGCTGTGCACCCCCCGTACACCGCCTTGGCGCACAAAAATTCACGCGTCAGGACGCGGTGAGATGGATGACCTTGCGCGCGACCATATAGGAAATCGGCAGCGCCAGCACGGCACCCACAGCGGCGGCCATGAGGATCGCGGGGAAGGTGACATAGCCCATGACAAGCACGGCGATAACGCCACTGCCCGCCAGCGTGGTCGCGATAATGGAATAGAGGATGGAGGCGAGACGGATCATGGGGAGGCTCCTGTTACGAGTGGTTCAGGGGAGCCTACGCATGGGGGGCGCGGGGTGCTTTGATCTGGGTCAAGCTCAGCGCTTTTTGACGAACTCCGTCAGGATCACGATGCGCTGGCCCTCAACGCGGCCTTCGATGTGGGCGTCATTGTCGGGGACGAGGGTGATGCGGTGGACGGCGGTGCCGCGCTTGGCGGTGAAGCCCGCACCTTTGACATTGAGATCCTTGATCAGGACCACGGTATCGCCAGAGGCGAGAGGGACGCCATTGCTGTCGCGGTGGTTGGTTTGCGCGGCTTCGTTATCGGCCCACGCTTGGGTTTCCTCATCGAGGTAGAGCTGATCAGCCAGATCGCGGGACCAGTCGGTGTCGAGACGTTTGAGGGTGCGCGCCGCGTAGACTTGGAGCGCGGGGTCTTCGGACCACATGGTCGAGGCGATGGCGCGGAAATGATCGGGGGGTGTTTGTGGGTCTGTGCAGAGGTCACAGAGCGCGATGGAGGCGTCAGCGGGGCCACCTGTGACAGGCGTGTCGGTGAGCGGGGCGTCTGTGGTGCAAAGGGGGCATGTCATAGGGGGCCTCTGGGATTGGGGGTGTTTTAGCGGATGTACCACCGATCCTTCTGGGCTGCATGTCGTTTGTCAGGTTTGGACCAGTCCATTTGTTTCAGGACGGCGTAGGTTGCTGTGAACGCGCAGTGCTCCGGACACAAGCCCTGCTGATTCAAAGGTCTAGTATGAGAAACCCGGCTAATACGAAACCCTTAGAAGTTAGTTGATCGAATTTCCAATGCACTTACTCTTTCTAGCGCCCAAGTTTCAACTGTTTCGGGTTTTGTTGCGAATTCATCGACCAAATAGGCAAAATCTCCCGTCAAAAAAACCAGTTTCATTACGGTATTCTCGAATATGATTTCTTGTGCATCTATAAATAAGTTTTCTTGATAAGAGGCACCCGCAAAAAAAGCCAATGCTAGCAATGCGGTAGAATAGGATACCTGCTTTAACTCTTTCAGATCTGATTTGTGCTTCCTAAAACTGAATCTGACGCGTAACTTTCTATTCAAACCGCCTTCCATCATAAACCCAGACGTCGAGATCACAACGATAATTACGGCCATACCGACGGTAGTTTTCCAATCATCCGCTAATTTATAAACCATCAGTGCGAGACCGATAAGACACGACATTTTCATCGGGATGTTACCAAACGAAAGATACAAAGCGTCAATAAATAAGCGAAAGCGTAAAAAATGTTTAAAGAGCTGTCGCTTGACCTTGAAGGGAAGAAAATTCACGCACGTTAGCGGAATTTGTAATAAAATGACCCTAGTAACAACAAATATCGGCTCCCTCAACGCTACAACTATCACTCGTGCTATGAACATATAAAATGTAAGAAATAAAACGAAATCGGCGAGGCTTTGAGTTACTATTTCCCGACCGATAAGGTGCGACACTGGCTCTGGCATGCCATCTACAACGGCGTAGCTAAACAAAGTGAGCGAGCCAAATATAACCGCAAGCCACGGCGTCCAAACAATGAAGCTTTGTTTCACGTCGCTAGCCACTCTCCAAATTGCCGATTTTCAACCTAACTCTGATGTCCACCCGCACCGTGTGGGAACGCGCATTGTTTTGCAACACGCTGCCTCCCACCGTCGCCAAAAACGGTCACCCCCCCGGAGCTCCGCCCGTTCGCCCTTCAAACGCTCCACTGGAGCGTTTGAAGGGCTGCGCTTGGTTCAGCGCTCACCCATCCATTTTTAGCGCGGAAATGAACGCTTCCTGCGGAATGTTCACGCTCCCAAACTGCCGCATCTTCTTCTTACCCGCCTTCTGCTTATCCAGCAGCTTGCGTTTACGCGAGGCGTCGCCGCCGTAGCATTTGGCCGTCACGTCTTTGCGCATGGCGGAGAGCGTCTCGCGCGCGATGACCTTGCCGCCAATCGCCGCTTGGATCGGGATTTTGAACATGTGGCGGGGGATGAGGTCTTTTAGTTTTTCGACCATGGCGCGGCCGCGCATTTCAGCACGGTCGCGGTGGACCATCGTGGAGAGCGCGTCGACGGGTTCGTCGTTGACGAGGATGGACATTTTGACCAGTGCGTCTTCGCGGTAGCCGATCATTTGGTAGTCGAAGGACGCATACCCTTTGGTAACGGATTTGAGCCTATCGTAGAAGTCGAAGACCACCTCGTTGAGGGGCAGGTCATAGACGACCATCGCGCGGGAGCCCGCGTAGGTGAGGTCTTGTTGGATGCCGCGGCGGTCTTGGCACAGTTTCAGGACATCGCCGAGGTATTCGTCGGGGACGAGGATGGTCGCTTTGATCCGCGGCTCCTCGATGTGGTCGACAAAGGTAAGGTCGGGCATGTCAGCGGGGTTGTGCAGCTGTTGCATCGTCCCGTCTTTCATATGGATGTCGTAGATAACGGAAGGCGCGGTGGTGATGAGGTCGATGTCATACTCGCGCTCAATCCGGTCGCGAATGACTTCGAGGTGGAGCAGACCGAGGAAGCCGCAGCGAAAGCCAAAGCCGAGGGCGGCGGAGGTTTCCATCTCGTAGCTGAAGCTCGCGTCATTGAGGGCGAGTTTTTCGATGCTGTCGCGGAGGTCTTCGAACAGGGCGGCGTCCACGGGGAAGAGGCCACAGAAAACGACGGGCTGGGACGGTTTGAAGCCGGGGAGCGCTTGGGCGCAGGGTTTCTTCTCGTGCGTGATGGTGTCGCCGACGCGGGTGTCGCGGACCTGTTTGATGGAGGCGGTGAGGAAGCCGATCTCACCGGGGCCAAGCACGTCGATTTCGGTCATGGCGGGGCGGAAGACGCCGATGCGGTCAACGTGGTGGACCGAGCCGTTTTGCATCATCGTGATCTTGTCGCCCTTTTTGAGCTGACCGTCCATGATGCGGACGAGAACGATAACGCCGAGGTAGCTGTCGTACCAGCTGTCCACAAGCATCGCTTTGAGCGGGGCGTCGAGGGTGCCTTTGGGCGCGGGGAGGCGGTGCACGACGGCCTCCAATGTTTCGACAATCCCCTGCCCCGTTTTGGCGGAGACGCGGATGGCGCCGGACGCATCAATGCCGATGACGTCTTCGATCTGTTCAGCCACGCGGTCGCAATCGGTGGCGGGCAGATCAATCTTGTTCAGGACGGGCACAATTTCATGGTCGGCGTCGAGCGCGTGATAGACGTTGGCGAGGGTCTGGGCCTCAACGCCTTGGGTGGAGTCTACGACCAGCAGAGAGCCTTCAACCGCGCGCATGGAGCGGGAGACCTCATAGGCGAAATCGACGTGACCGGGGGTGTCGATCAGGTTGAGGACGTACTCCTCGCCGTTCAGAGCGGTGTAGTTGATCCGAACCGTCTGGGCCTTGATCGTGATGCCACGCTCCCGTTCGATGTCCATGCTGTCAAGCATCTGCGCTTTCATATCGCGCACGGCGACAGTGTTCGTCTCTTGGATGAGGCGATCAGCGAGGGTGGATTTGCCATGGTCAATGTGAGCGACGATGGAGAAATTGCGGATGTGTGAAAGTGGTGTCATAGATCAGGATATGTAGGGGTTTTGGGGAGCGGTCAAGGTGGATGATGTCGCGGGGGGTGATGGTGGAGTAGGTGTTGATTTTTCGGATGAGAAATTGGCGCGAGCATGGCTGGAAAAGCAAAGCCTAGAAGTGCGCTGCGCGATTGCCAGTCGAGCCGCTTTGCGAGTTTGCGCGAATATTTGCCCTGGTGAGGCGGAAAGTGTCCCAACGCTTGCGCTCCCTGTGTTCAGGGCAAGCCTCATATCTGCGGTTCGCGGCAAGTCGCGAATCGCAGATATGGACTGGCTGAGCTCCACCGCCTACTCCACCCGCGCCGCCGCCCACTCCGCCCGCTCCGCTCACTCCGCCCGCTCCGCCCGCTCCGGCGTAGCCGCCGACTACGCCGCCCACTCCGCCCATTTGGCAGCCGCGGCCGCCTACTCAGCCCGCTCCGCCGACGACTCCGCCCGCTCCGCCGACTACTCCGCCCGCTACGCCGACTACTCCGCCCGCTACGCAGCCTCCGCCACCCGCTCCGCAGCCCGCTCCGCAGCCGCCGCCGCATCATTGGATTCAGAGCATTGGGATATCACGGGGTATCAAATCAGACTATGGCATGAAGGGGAGGTGCCATCGGTAATCGCAAAAAAACACGCTGTGTTTTTGAGACTACTTGAGAAGAACCGCGCCACCTGGGGCTTTTGGCACGACTGGTATCTTGCCATGTGGGAGGGACGGTTTACGGATTGGAATGTGGCCATTGAAGTAGCGAAAATACCGGCTGAAGTTTGGGAGAGTGGGGCTGAGGCGGTTGCAGCAGAGATCAAGAAGCTAATTGAAGTCAGATCAAGTTCTCTGAGCGAACGTTTACCACGCGAGGAAGCGCACGAACCAAAATCCGTTAGTCAGATTTTGGCGAATCCCACTGTGGCCACAGCTAGCTTCCAAAGCGTTGCTCAAAATATCTCGGTCGCGTTTGAAACGTTTCACCGCGAAACGGGGATCAATCAGGTTCCTGCCAGCTTCATGCCGTTGCACGCTGTTCCACAGCTGTTGGTCGGGATGGGGCGCATTCTTCAGCAGAAATTGGACCCTACCGACAAAGAGCAGGCGTTGCGCGAAGAGGTGGGGCGGCTGAATGCGCGAATTGCAGAGTTGGAGGCCGCTTTGGAGGCGGCGATTGCGTCATCTGATCCGATTGTTAGCCCCGCATTTAAGGAGCAATTGGGCAGGAGCTTGGGCGACTGGAAGCTTTATGCGGGGTTGGTGGCGGGCCTTTGGATTGTTTCAGGTGACGACATCGGCCTACAAAAGAGAAGCGAGAACATCCTGAATTTGCGGGAGAGCCTGTTTGGTGACGTTTGCCCAGCGCCTCAAGTTCAATCGAATTTTGGCACCATGGCTTAGTAGGAAACGTAGTTCCAAAAACAAACCTCTCCCATGGGACGAGCCAGATCAGCCACCCCCTCACGGGTCTGTGAATAAATTTGCGCATCCGTGAGTTTTCATCTGGGAAAAGTAGGCGCATAGGTGCGGTGACGGCTCATTTTTTGCCGCCCCCCTACATTTTCAAAAAAGGACAAACCATGCGCACTATTTCTCGTTTAGCCGTGCCTGCATTGCTTGCTTTCCCAACATTTGCAGCCGCGCAAGACGCCGCGCCCGAGTGGGACTTTTACGGGCAACTGAACCTCGGCATCATCAGCGTTGATAACGGCACAGGCTCAGAGACGGCTTTGATCGACAACGACAATTCCAACTCCCGCGTTGGTCTGACATTCCGTCAGGGTTTGGCCAACGGCGGTCAATTCCGCTTCAACTTTGAAACCGCGATCGGCCTGACCGGATCAGCGGCGATCAACGGCGACGACAATGATCTGGATGTGGATTACAACCGCCGCGAACTGCGCAAGTTGGAAATCGTGTACCAAACAGCGACAATCGGTACATTCTCATTCGGTCAGGGTGGCATTGCCACAGACGGATCAGGCGAAGTTGATTTCTCAGGGACGGGCGTCGCAGCCTATTCTGGCATCACCGATATTGCGGGCAGCCAATCCTTTGCGCTGAATGACGGCACGATCTCCGGCACCACAATCGGGAACGCGTTCTCGTCGTTTGATGGCGGTCGCCGCTTCCGTATCCGTTACGACTCGCCGACGTACAACGGTTTTGGGTTCGCGATCTCGGCAGGTCAGGAAGTTTTGGCCAGCGACAATGATAACGAATACTACGACTTTGGCCTGTCCTACGACAAAGACTATGGCGATTATAAAGTTGCGGCACGTCTGGGCCACTCCATCCGCGACAGCGACGAAGCGTTGACCGTGGCTTCCGCCGCGATCCTGCACGAGCCAACCGGGTTGAGCTTTGCCTTGGCTGGCGGTCAATCGCGCGAAGCCGACACCGACTATGTCTATGCAAAAGCTGGCTTGCAGCGGGACTGGGTTTCCTTTGGTCGCACGTATCTGTCTGCTGACTATTACGTAGGCTCGGACTTTGCCTTTGCAGGCAGCGATTCGACGTCTGTTGGCCTTGCCGTTGTGCAAAAGGTTGATGCGTATAACGTTGAGCTTTATGCGACATACCGGACCTTCGATCTTGATGGTGGTGGCAGCAACTTTGACGATGTTGACGTGACATTCGTCGGCGCGCGCTGGAAGTTCTAACCTGTTTACGATCCCGTCGAGATGGCGCCGCCGCTGAGAAATTCAGCGGCGGCGTTTTCATTTGTGATTTGAAGAAATCTCAAACTTGTGCATAGTGGAGGGCAGAGCAGATAAAGCCGTACCAAAAGGGGAAAACCCCTACGCGGCATGAGACAAAGGCAAAGATTATGAGAACAACGGTTTTGGCGCTGGTTGCAGTGTCTACTTTGGCCGCATGTGGTGGCGGGGGAGCTTCGAATTACACGACTCGCGGTGCTTTTGCGCCGACCCAGCTTTATGCGACGGGTCCGCTTCAGCGTGCGTGTATGTCGCAGGGGCGCAAGGCTGCGAGTTCATCGCGGTGTGGGTGTGTTCAGGCAGTTGCGGATCGCGAACTCTCCAGCGCGGAGCAGCGGCGTGGGGTGAAGGTATTCAAGGACCCGCACAAATTGCAGCAATGGCGGCAGTCGGATCGTGCCGGCGACAATGCGTTCTGGAGCGTTTGGAAGTCCTTTGGCCAGACAGCGGCAAAGGTCTGCACCTAAGCTTGCGATTGGGTCGGTTCGCCAAAGCGGTCTTTGAGCCGCGTAGCGATCTGGTCGCGGGCGGCGCGGAACTGGATAAGTTTTGCATCGCGCCCCTCGCCCAACCCAGTGGGGTCGAGGATCGGCCAATATTCGACATCGAGGTGGAAATAGCGGGTGAGTTCCAGCGCGCGGCGTTGGGATGCTGGCGACAGGGCAATGACCAAATCGAAGGAACTTAGGTCGTCGCCCCAGTTTTCCATTTCATCAAAGCTGCGTGAGCGGTGGCGGGAAAGTTCCACGCCGAGTTCCTGACAAACGGCGATCGAGAAGCCGTCAATTTCCAGATCATTTTTGACCCCGACGGATTGGACGTAGACGTCCATCCCGTACATCTGCTTCATCAGCCCTTCGGCCATGGGGGAGCGGACGGCATTATGGTCGCAGCAAAAGAGAACCGATTGTGGGAGCTCTTGCGTCACGCCTCAGCCTCCGAAATGCAGAACGCAGATGAGAGTGAAGAGGCGACGTGCCGTGTCGATGTCGATCTCGGCTTTTCCCTCTAGGCGCTCCTGAAGGACCCGTGACCCTTCCATGTGGATGCCGCGCCGCGCCATGTCGATCGTCTCAATCTGGGCGGGGGGAAGTTTTTTCACGGCGTCGAAGTAGCTCTCGCAGATTTGGAAGTAATCTTTGACCACCTGACGGAACGGGCCGAGGGAAAGGTGGAATTCGGCGGCTTTTTCGTCGCTTTCGGTGCTCACATCAAACACGAGGCGTTTGTCGCGGATCGACAGGCCGAGGTGATATGGACCCACGGGTGCAGGGCGGTCATCGCGGCTCGGCAGCACGAATGTGTTGTCTTCGAGCAGGTCGAACATGGCGACACGGCGCTCCTGCTCGATCTCGGGCGTTGGAGCCGGCAAGTTTGCGTCGTCGAGGACGATATGGGTAATGCGCGGCATGGATTAGCTCCGGTCAGTGCGGGTGTTGGACTGTCTTAGACCAGTGGGGGGCGCCGTGCAATTAGTCGTTGAGTTTGCGCAGGCGGGCGGTAACGGACAGGCCGTGGGCCTCAAGGCTCTCGGAGCTTGCCAAACGTTCAGCGGCGGGTCCGATAGCGCGCAGGGCGGCGGGGGTCATGTGGGCCAGCGTCGTCCGCTTCATGAAGTCGAGGACCGATAGACCAGAAGAGAAGCGTGCCGAACGCGCGGTTGGTAAAACATGGTTTGGGCCGCCGACGTAGTCTCCGATGGCTTCGGGCGTCCACTGGCCGAGGAAGATCGCGCCTGCGTGGGTTATTTGGGCACTCAGGGCGTGCGGGTCCGC
>JBALTK010000012.1:0-32912 GCA_036964385.1 Sulfitobacter sp.
CCTCTCTGGCCACACCCATGATGCATTGCCAGAACCTGTGCTGGTGGGCGAGACGATCATCGTGGCCTCAGGCTCGAACGGGAAGTTCGTGAGCCGCGTCGATCTGGACGTGCGCGATGGCCGTATGATGGGCTTCCGCCACAAGTTGATCCCGATCTTCTCGGACGTGATTACTCCTGATGCCGAAGTGACCAAGGTCATCGATGCCCAACGCGAGCCCTATGCCGATCAGTTGTCCGAAGTGATTGGCCGCACGGCGGATGACCAGACGCTCTACCGCCGCGGTAATTTTAACGGAACGTGGGATGACCTCATCTGTGATGCGCTAATTTCCGAGCGCGAGGCGGACATCGCGTTGTCCCCTGGTGTGCGTTGGGGACCGTCGATTTTACCTGGTCAGGACATCACACGCGAAGACATCTGGAACGTCACTTCGATGAGTTATGGCGAAGCCTACCGCACTGAAATGACGGGAGAGTTCCTGCATGTGGTGCTGGAGGACGTGGCCGACAACCTCTTCAATCCCGATCCTTACTACCAGCAGGGCGGTGACATGGTGCGCGTTGGTGGCCTTGGCTACCGGATTGATGTGACCAAGCCGCAGGGCGACCGCATCACCGAGATGACATTACTCAAAACAGGTGAAGTAATTGATCCATCGAAAACCTATCAGGTCGCGGGTTGGGCATCCGTCAACGAGGGCACCGAAGGTCCCCCCATCTGGGATGTGGTCGAGGCGCATATCGCCAAACAGGGGACGATCTCCCTTGATCCGAACAACAGTGTGAAAGTGGTCGGCATTTAAGCCGCCCAACAAGGGAGAGACAGTGATGAAAACTATTCTATCCGCCGCTTTGTTTGGTGCCATCTTGGCTACCAGCGCGCTTGCCGAGGGGGTCACCCACCGTGTTGCCATCCATGTGGACGAAAACGATCCACAGGTGATGAACATGGCGCTTAACAATGTCGCCAATCTCACCAGCTATTACGAGTCGCAAGGCGATACCGTGATGGTCGAACTCGTCGCTTACGGCCCTGGACTTAAGATGTTCGTGGCGGGCAGCAGTCCCGTTAAGGACCGTATTTCCACGATGTCGCTGGAGATGGACAACTTGTCCTTCGCAGCCTGCGGGAACACCCTGCGCAACATGAGCAAGAAGGCAGGCAAGGACATCGTATTGATGGACGAAGCAACAGTCGTGCCTTCTGGCGTCGTGCGACTGATTGAATTGCAAGAGAATGACTACGCCTACATCCGGCCCTGAGGTCCAGACCGTAGTTTGCTAATCCTAAGGAGAATGCCATGACGCATAAACCGTCACGTCGACAGTTTTTGACTACCAGTGTTGCAGCAGGGGCTGCTGCCACGGTTGCAGGTGCCGCGCGCGCCGAGACACCAGATCCGCTCATCACTGAAGTGCAAGAATGGGCGCAAGCCTTTGGTGACGGTGTGGATGAGACGCCTTACGGCTTGCCGATCAAATTTGAAGATGATGTGGTACGCCGCAATGTTGAGTGGCTGACAGCGGACACTGTGAGTTCCATCAACTTTACTCCGATCCACGCACTTGATGGAACGATCACGCCACAAGGGTGCGCGTTCGAGCGTCACCACTCTGGTGCGATCGAGTTGAAGAAGAGCGATTATCGGTTGATGATCAATGGTTTGGTGGACACTCCTCTTGTGTTTACCTACGCTGATCTTGAGCGTTTCCCACGCGAAAACCACGTGTATTTCTGCGAATGTGCCGCTAATACTGGCATGGAATGGGCGGGCGCGCAGTTGAACGGTGCCCAGTTCACCCACGGCATGATCCACAATATGGAATATACGGGCGTTCCGCTTCGGGCGCTGCTTGAAGAAGCTGGTTTGGACACTGCAGGTGACCTCAAAGACAAGTGGGTCTTTGTCGAAGGGGCAGATGCCTCGTCCAATGGCCGCTCAATCCCGATGGAAAAGGCACTTGATGACTGTCTGATCGCGTTCAAAGCCAACGGTGAGGCGCTGCGCAAGGAGCATGGCTATCCTGTGCGCCTTGTCGTGCCCGGTTGGGAAGGAAACATGTGGGTCAAATGGATTCGCCGTATCGAGGTGATGGACGGCCCTGTCGAGAGCCGCGAAGAGACGTCGAAGTACACTGACACGCTTGAAGACGGCACAAGCCGCAAGTGGACGTGGACGATGGATGCGAAATCCGTTGTCACAAGCCCGAGTCCACAATCGCCGATTACCCACGGCACAGGCCCGCTTGTGATCAGCGGTCTGGCGTGGTCTGGCAATGGTGCAATCACCCGTGTTGATGTCTCTAAGGATGGCGGCATGACATGGGAGACTGCGCGTCTGGCCAAAGAAGGCGAAGCAAAAGCGCTCACGCGGTTCTATCTGGACACAGATTGGGACGGGTCCGAGATGATGCTGCAAAGCCGCGCCATGGACGAGACCGGCTATGTTCAACCAACCAAAACGCAGCTTCGCGAGGTGCGCGGGTTGAACTCAATCTATCATAATAACTGCATCCAGACATGGTTGGTGCGCAGCAACGGTGAGGCTGAAAATGTCGAAGTTTCTTAAATCCACGGCCATTCTGGCCGCTCTGTCTTTGTCCGCAACGCCTGTTCTGGCTGAGAAAATCGGCCTTGGGCGTGCAGCACTGCCCGATGAAATCGCGGCTTGGAACGGAGAAATCAGTGCCGATGGTACAGGTCTGCCGGACGGGTCCGGTGACGCGATTATTGGTGAAGGAATCTTTGCCACGAAATGTGCGGCTTGTCATGGCGATTTCGCGGAAGGCATTGATAACTGGCCCAAATTGGCTGGCGGCGCGGATACGCTGGATCACGATGATCCGCTCAAAACAGTTGGTTCGTATTGGCCCTATCTGTCTACGGCGTTCGACTACATCAAGCGTTCCATGCCCTACGGCAATGCGGGCACTCTCACCGACGACGAGACGTATGCGATTGTCGCTTATATCCTCTATTCCAACGACATGATCGAAGATGATTTCGTTTTGTCCAAGGAAACATTCTTTGACGTCGAAATGCCCAATGCGGATGGATTCATTGTCGATGACCGCCCCGAGACGGAATACGCGATCTGGAGCGGTGAGCCGTGCATGGAAAACTGCAAGCCTGAGCCTGTGAAGGTGACGATGCGGGCCTTGGTTCTGGATGTGACACCGCAAGAGGAAGATGCTGACGAAGCTGCGGCAGAGCCCGCACAGGAAGTTGCCGTGGTCGAGGCCGAGCCTGTAACCGACGAAGCACCTGTCGAAGCTGAACCCGTCGCGGTTGCAGCTGCCTTTGATGCGGATCTGGCTGCAAAGGGCGAGAAAGTCTTTCGTAAATGTAAGTCTTGCCATCAAGTGGGTGAGGGGGCCAAGAACCGCGTGGGACCAATCTTGAACGGTGTTGTCGGTGCTGACGCTGGCCTTGTGGACGGGTTCAAGTATTCAAAAGCACTAACGGCAATGGCAGAAGGCGGCCTTGTCTGGTCTGAAGCAGAACTTGCCGCGTTTTTGGAGAAGCCTAAAGGCTACATGAAGGGGACCAAGATGTCCTTTGCTGGTCTGAAGAAGGAAGATGATCAGCTTGCCGTTATCGAATATCTGAAGTCCTTCGGTAACTAAGCGGATGCGGCTCTCTTTGCTCTCGACACTCTCCCTTGCTGCAACTCTTGCAGCAGGGGGTGCATTTGCAACGGGAACTGGCGATGCTGTCGCAGGTGCAGAGGTCTTTCGCAAATGCGCGTCGTGTCATCAAGTCGGAGAGGGAGCCGAAAATCGCATCGGTCCGCAGCTAAACGGTGTATTCGGACGTACGGCAGGGACGGTGCCGGGTGTCAAATACTCCAAAAGCATGAACCGCATGGGTGATGACGGATTGATCTGGACGGCCGAAACGCTGGACGCCTATATCGAAAACCCTCGCGCACTGGTTTCGAAAACGCGGATGAGTTTTGCAGGGATCAAAGACGGCCAAGAACGCAGTGATCTGCTGACCTATCTGCGCCTATTTTCCGATAATCCAGCAAACATACCCGAGGCCGAACCCACGGCGATAGGAACTGACCATGATCTTGATCCCGCCATTCTCGCGTTGGAGGGTGATCCCGAATACGGTGAATATCTCGCGAGTGAGTGTACAACGTGCCATCAGGTCAGCGGCGCAAATGACGGTATTCCAGGTATAACCAACTGGCCCGCTGATGATTTCGTGGTCGCGATGCATGCCTACAAACGAAAATTACGACCGCACCCTGTTATGCAGATGATGGCAGGACGCTTGTCTGACGAAGAGATTGCGGCATTAGCTGCTTATTTCAAGGACCTCGAGTAACGGGGCCACACTCTGGGAGGAGACTGCTATGACACTGAATAGACGCATTTTTCTAGGTACAGGTGCTGCTGCGGCGGCCACCCTTGCCGCGCCAACAGTTTTCGCGGCGGGCCACGGCAAGCCACATGTGGTTGTTGTGGGCGGTGGTGCAGGAGGTGCAACCGCCGCACGCTACATCGCCAAGGACAGCAAGGGTGAGGTCGCGGTCACGCTGATCGAACCTACGCGCGAATATTACACCTGCTTTTTCTCGAACCTCTATCTCGGTGGTTTCAAAGAGATGGACGAATTGGGCCATTCATACGGTGGATTGGCCGCTGGCGGCGTGAACGTTGTGCATGATTGGGCCATCGGAGTGGACCGCGCGGCCAAGACTGTATCGCTCGCGGGTGGCGGCTCTGTTCCTTATGATAAGTTGATCCTCTCACCTGGTATTGATTTCGTTGAAGGTGCTGTCGAAGGCTGGGACCTGTCAGCGCAAAACGCCATGCCCCATGCTTATAAGGGTGGCTCGCAAACTGAACTGCTCAAGGCGCAGTTGATGGCGATGCCTGAGGGCGGTACTTTCGCCATGGTCGCACCGCCGAACCCTTATCGCTGCCCCCCAGGTCCCTATGAGCGTGTGTCGATGGTGGCTCACTTCCTCAAAGCGAACAATCCAACTGCCAAGATCATCGTCGCGGACCCCAAGCCGAAATTTTCCAAGCAAGGGCTATTTCAGGAAGGGTGGGCCAACCACTATGAAGGCATGATCGACTGGATCGGTGAGGATTTCGGGGGCGGAAATGTTTCCGTCGATCCCAATGCCATGACTGTTACAATCGACGGAGAAGTAACCAAGGTCGATGTTTGCAATGTTATTCCAGCGATGAAAGCAGGGCGGATTGCCGAGATCGCTGGGGTGACGGACGGCAATTGGGCGCCGGTCAATGCAGCGGATATGTCGACGAAGGCAGATGCGGATGTCTATGTGCTGGGGGATGCGGCACAGCAGGGTGATATGCCCAAGTCAGGCTTTTCTGCTAACTCACAGGCAAAGGTTTGTGCAAATGCCGTGCGCGGTGCGCTGACAGGGTCAAAAGTATTCCCTGCTAAGTTCTCAAACACCTGCTGGTCGCTCATCGATACAAACGACGGTGTCAAAGTGGGTGCTACCTACGAGGCCACGGACGAGAAAATCGCCAAAGTTGACGGGTTTATCTCGGCCACCGGCGAGACAGCAGAGTTGCGCAAAGCGACATATGAGGAGTCCGAGGGCTGGTACACAGGGATCACCACGGACATGTTCGGCGCCTGAACCAATGCAAGGGACCTTTGATCTGGATCAAGGTTCTCTTGCGTTTTGACGGGTAAGATATTCTGGAAAATAGGGGGACTACACATGCGTTCATTCATCTCTGCGGCTCTTTCTTGTTTGCTTTTGACGGGCGCAGTGTCCGCACAGGAGACAGCGGTTGTATATCCTTTCGACGGGAGTTTTGATGATGCCACTTTCGGTGTTGAAAGTGCGATCATCGGTAAAGGGCTGGTGATTGACTACGTCAGCCATACTGGAGAAATGCTTAACCGTACGGCTGCTGATGTCGGCAGCAGCGTCGAGATTTTCGGTGAAGCGGATGTGTTCTTGTTCTGCTCTGCAGTTTTGTCGCGCAAAGTTATGGAGGCGGACCCGATGAATATAGCACACTGCCCGTATGGCGTGTTCGTAGCGGAGCGTGCTGGCGAGGTAATGATCGGCTACCGCACATATCCCGAAGGTCCAATGCAAGAAGTTCAAGCACTGCTTGATGAAATCGCACGAGAAGCGGTGGGGAACTAATGAACTATCAAGACTACTTTAAGACAGCACTCGACGATCTGCGCGAGCAGGGAAACTATCGTGTATTCGCAGAGCTGGAGCGCCATTGCGGTTCCTTTCCGCGCGCTACTTCGCGTGGTGAAAAGAACGGTGATGTGACCATCTGGTGCTCCAACGACTATCTTGGGATGGGACAGCACCCGTCCGTCCTGAACGCCATGCACGAAGCGTTGGATCGCTGTGGCGCGGGCGCTGGCGGCACGCGCAACATCTCTGGCACCACCCATGATCACGTGCTTTTGGAGGCCGAACTCGCTGACTTGCACGGCAAGGAAGCAGCACTTCTTTTCACCTCTGGCTATGTGTCGAACTGGGCCGCTCTTGGTACACTCGCGGGACGCATCCCCGACTGTATCGTTCTGTCAGATGCGCTCAACCACGCCTCGATGATTGAAGGCATTCGCCAGTCCAAGGCGGACCGTTTGATCTGGGCGCATAATGATCTGGCGGATCTTGAAGCAAAGCTGGCCGCACTCCCGCTGGAGCGCCCCAAGTTGATCGCCTTTGAGAGCGTTTATTCGATGGATGGTGATATCGCGCCAATCAAGGAAATCTGTGATCTGGCCGATAAATACAACGCGATGACCTATCTTGATGAAGTACATGCCGTGGGCCTTTACGGTCCTCGTGGCGGTGGCATCGCTGAGCGTGAAGGTCTGATGGATCGCCTCACCGTGATCGAGGGGACGTTGGGCAAGGCGTTCGGCGTGATGGGTGGATACATTGCCGCCTCGGCCGAGCTGTGTGATTTTGTGCGCAGCTTTGCCAGCGGGTTTATCTTTACCACTGCTATCCCTCCTGCCGTTGCTGCTGGGGCTGCCGCCTCGATCCGCCACCTCAAGACCAGCGATGTCGAGCGTCAAGTGCAGCAGGAAAAGGTCACAGACGTGCGCGCCCGTTTGGATGCGATCGGCATTCCGCATGTCGAGAACCCCAGCCATATCATTCCCGTTATGGTCGGAGATCCGCACAAGTGTAAATTTATCTCTGATACGCTGCTCAAAGAGCACGGAATATACATCCAGCCGATCAACTACCCGACTGTACCTAAGGGGACAGAACGGTTGCGGATTACGCCATCACCCGTACACAGCGCTGCGGATGTCGATGCACTGATCGGCGCGCTCGAGGACCTTTGGGCGCAGTGCCAATTGGCGCGGATGCCTTTGGCGGCGCAATAAGCGCACCCGCGTACGCAACCATACTAATGTGAGGATGCGGCGATGATCGAAGGACTTCTTGACCAGTTTGGCGATGGGGCGGTGCTTGCCGCTGCGGGCGCTGTTACGGGCCTTTTGTTCGGAGCCATGGCGCAGCATTCGCGATTTTGCTTGCGTGCTGCCACGGTTGAGGTCGCCGAAGGGCGGTTTGGTGCGCGGCTTTCAATCTGGCTTATTGCTTTTTGTGCGGCCGTTCTTGCTGTGCAGGGAGCTATCGCAGCAGGCTATTTAGATGTCACAAGTACAAGGCAACTTGCCGCAACGGGCAGTATGTCAGGTGCGATCATCGGTGGTCTAATGTTTGGCTGCGGCATGATCCTTGCGCGGGGCTGCGCCAGCCGTTTGCTTGTTTTGTCAGCGACGGGCAATTTGCGCGCGTTGATTACGGGCCTCGTGCTGACCCTCGTGGCGCAAGCATCGCTTCGCGGTGCGCTCTCTCCCTTACGCGAAACACTTGGTGGTCTTTGGCTTGTTCAAGGGGGGGCGGAACGCAATATTCTTTGGCACCTCGGGCTGACTTCCGCAGTCGTCGCATTATTCGCTGCTGCTGGTTTGGTGATCGCTTTCTGGCTCGCCAAGCGCGATCATGTGCAAATGACCCGCGCACTTGCTGCGGCGGGTGTCGGGGCTGCTGTGGGCTTGGGTTGGGTGCTTACTTATTGGATTGCCGCGTCATCATTCGAAGTTGTGCCGATATCCTCTGTGACCTTCACCGGACCTTCTGCCGATACTTTGATGGGATTGGTCAATACAGCGGACCTCCCTCTCAGCTTTGGCATGGGGCTGGTGCCAGGGGTATTTGTAGGGGCTTGCGGCATGGCCTTGTTTACGCGTGAAGCAACGATTGAGCGCTTTGGAAAAGACACCCCAATGGAGCGCTATTTGCTGGGAGCAGTTCTCATGGGCTTTGGCAGCATGTTGGCAGGTGGTTGTGCCGTTGGAGCAGGGATGTCGGGCGGGTCCATTTTTGCCCTTACCGCTTGGGTGGCGCTGTTTTCTATGTGGATTGGGGCGATGGCCACGCATCTTGGTCTGCCGCAGATCAGCTTGCACCGATCTACGGCAGTTTAAGACCTACTCGAATTCCATCTGCTCATACACGCGGCCCGCATTCTTGGTCGCGAGTTCTTCGAATGTGTCGAGGTGGGCGTAAGGCGTTTGGTCGACGTAATAGGCCTCCGCAAGCCCGTCACCATTCTCGATCAACGAACCGATCTCGCCGCGCAGATATACCAGATAATCATGGGTGTAGCGGCGAACCTGATCCATGTTTGTAGGGTGCCCATGGCCCGGAATTACATATGTGGCGTCCAAGGGCTCAAACGCTGTCTCCCATGTCTCGACCCAGTCAGCGGTCATGGTATCTTCGAATATTGGCAGCATCCGCTCGTGAAACGCCATGTCGCCAGCAATTACCATGCTCTGCTCTGGCAGCCAGATCACGATGTCACCAGGGCTGTGCGAAGGACCGAGATAGCGGGCCTCGATCTTCATGTCGCCCATCTCGACGATGTATTCATCTTCAAAGGTAATCGTAGGCGCAGCGATCTCGGTGTTGTCGGCGCGTTCTTTGACCCGCGCGACAGCAGCACGCAAAGACATGCCACCGTTCTCCTCAAATGCCATTGCGGCGTCCACGTGGGCGACGACATCTACGCCAAGGTTGGTCCAATAGGAGTTGCCTAGCATGGCATGGCCCTGACCGTTCTCGTTGAACACAAGTTTTACGGGCTGGTCGGTAATTGCCTTGATCTCAGTGTGCAGTGCTTTGGCCAACTGATAGGACGCGCCAGCATTGACGACAACAACACCGTCACCTGTGATGATGAAGCTCAAGTTGTTGTTGTGACCAGCGTTCTCATATGTAGGCGGCGCTGTGGCCCCGATGGCAGAGAACACATGCGGGATGACCTCAACTGGTTTGGAGTAGAGGACGGAGGCTGGGTATTGGTCCGCAATATCCTCGCTTGCCAGTGCAGGAGAGCCGAGCATGGCTGCGAGGGCGAGGATGGTGAATTTCATGCTCAACCCTCCGTCACGAAGGTATAGCCGTCGGTACCTTTTTCGACATAGCCCAGCCCGTTACCTGTAAGATGAAATCCGATCACCAGCGTCTTTTCATGGGAGAGTTGATCCATGAGGGACACGCGTGTGGCAGCCGCGGTTTCGGGGTCTTGGTCCGAGCCTGACTGCCATTCTGGCCGCGCGAACGCGATGTGGTCGTTGCCGATACTATCACCAATGATTATGAGGGATTCACTGCCTTGCCGTACTTCGAACGCCATATGTCCGGGTGTGTGGCCTAGGGTGGCGCGCGCTGCCACGCCGGGCATGATCTCATCTCCATCACCGAAAAACGCGATCTGGTCTTCGATCAATTGCAACCGCCGTTTTGCGCCCACGGCAAAGGAGACACGGGCGTCTCCTATTTCATCAACCGTGTTGGGGTTCATCCAATAGTCCCATTCAGTCTTGCCGATCATATATCTGGCGGAGGGGAACAGCGGGTCGTCAAAATCGTCCAAGATCCCCCACAAGTGATCAGGGTGGGCATGGGTGAAGACGATGTCAGTGATGTCTTCGGGTGCGACACCAAGTACATCAAGAGAATCCTGCAAGATACCGGAGTTAGGTGAGAAATCTGATCCAGAGCCTGCGTCGAACAAAACTGTTCTATCTCCTTGGCGCATAAGCGTCACGTTGCAAGGCGGTGTTAGCGTCTCTGGAGATTGGCCCAACCGCTCTAATATCGGGAGCAGTTCATCCTGTGGCATAGGTCCGAATATGAAGCTGCCAGGGAGAGTGAGTGAGCCATCGCTGACGACATCGAGCTTCATATCGCCCAGTGCGACTTGGGCATGCGCAGGGCGCGATTGTAGTCCGTAGGCGGCACCAAGCCCGAGGGCGGTGGCACCTGACATAAATCTTCTGCGGGGAAGTTTCATCACATTCTCCATTAATTCTATTATTTGAATGTGATGGAATGTCGCTAGTGACGCAAGGGGTGATGTCATGCGAATTTTCAACTGGTCACCGTGCGGAGCTACCTTGACCGCTACAGATCCCGCAGCAGAACGGCCTTCGAAACTTCAGGCCATCGGCCAACGGATTCACTAATCCGTTGTCGCTTAAACCAAAAAGGGCCGCGCATAGTCTCCAATGCGCGGCCCTAACTGTATAGGGTGAGATTACCCGATGATGTCGTTAAGCGTCTTGGAAGGGCGCATCACAGCTGCGGTCTTGGCCGCATCTGTGTGGAAATAACCGCCCAGATCGGCAGGGGGGCCTTGGACGGCAGCAAGCTCGGACAGGATCGCTTCTTCACCAGTGGCCAGTGCTGTTGCAACGGGCGCGAAATATGCGGCGAGGTCTGCATCGCTGTTTTGCGCTGCAAGTGCTTCGGCCCAGTAGCGTGCAAACCAGTAGTGGCTGGCGCGGTTGTCTGGCTCACCCACTTTGCGTGATGGTGAACGGCTGTTGTCGAGGATACCTTGGGTCGCGGCATCGACCGCTTGGCCCAAAACACGGGCTTTCTCGTTGCCTTTTGCATCGGCGAGGAACTGAAGGCTTTCACCCAATGCGCAAAACTCACCAAGGCTGTCCCAGCGCAGGTGGTTCTCTTCTTGCAACTGCTGCACGTGCTTGGGGGCGGAGCCGCCAGCACCTGTTTCAAACAAACCGCCACCATTCATCAGCTTCACGATCGAGAGCATCTTGGCCGAAGTTGCCAGCTCAAGGATCGGGAACAGATCAGTGAGGTAGTCGCGAAGCACGTTGCCCGTGATGGCAATGGTGTTCTCGCCGCGTGTGATGATTTCGAGCGAGGCGCGCGTTGCTTCGCGTGGCGCCATGATCTTGAACTTGTCGGCCACACCTTTGGCTTTAAGGATCGGCTTTACGTAGGCGATTAGCTCTGCATCATGGGCGCGATCGGCGTCGAGCCAGAAAATCGCACTACAGCCTTCGGCCTTCTGACGGTCAATCGCGAGGTTCACCCAGTCCTGAATAGGCGCTTTGCGTGCTGAGGCGGAGCGCCAGATATCGCCAGCTTCGACCTTGTGCTCGTGCAAGACCGTACCATCGTCGAGGATCATCTTGACCGTACCAGCTTCGGCAATCTCGAAAGTGGTGGGGTGGGACCCGTATTCTTCTGCCTTTTGCGCCATGAGGCCAACGTTCTGGACGGTGCCCGCGGTGGCAGGGTTCAGTTTCCCGTTCTCTTTGAAGAACTTGATCGTCTCATCGTATACTGGTGCATAGGAATTGTCAGGGATGACACAGTTCGCGTCATGTTCCTTGTTGTCTGGTCCCCAGCCCTTGCCGCCGGCACGGATCAGCGCAGGCATGGACGCGTCGATGATCACGTCTGAGGATACGTGCAGGTTCGTGATGCCCTTGTCGCTGTCCACCATGTACATAGGTGGGCGTGCGGCCATGCAGGCATCGATGTCGGCCATAATGTCTGCGTTGTCTTTGACGCGCGCCAGCAGATCACCTAGACCAGAGTTCGGATTTACGCCCAGATCAGCCATCGCATCGCCATGCTTTTCAAACACAGGCGCAAGGAACGCTTTGACTGCGTGACCAAAGATGATCGGGTCGGAGACCTTCATCATCGTCGCTTTCATGTGGAGAGAGAAAAGAGTGCCAGCGGCTTTTGTCTTTTCGATTTCGTCTTGCAGGAACGCTTGGAGTGCGGCGGCACTCATGTAGGTCGCATCGACCACGGTGCCAGCAGGATATGTCACGGCGTCTTTGAGGATGGTTTCGCCTGCATCGGTCACGAGCACGATCTTGGCTGTGGCCTCTTTGTCCAACGTGGCGGAAACTTCGTTAGAGAAGAAATCACCACCCGACATGGCAGAAACGTGGGTCTTGCTGTCTGCGCTCCAGTCACCCATGCGGTGCGGGTTGTTCTGGGCAAAGCTTTTGACGGCTTTTGCTGCGCGGCGGTCAGAGTTGCCTTCGCGCAGGACGGGGTTCACGGCGGAACCTTTGAGGCCATCGTATTTTGCGCGGACGGCTTTCTCTTCATCTGTGCTCGGAGTTTCGGGGTAGTCGGGCAGGGTGTAGCCTTGGGACTGCAGCTCTTTGATGGCTGCGACAAGCTGCGGTACAGAGGCCGAGATGTTCGGCAGTTTGATTACGTTTGCATCTGGTGTTTTGACCAAGCGGCCGAGTTCGGCGAGATCGTCTGACTGGCGTTGCGCCTCTGTCAGATGCTCGGGGAAGGTGGCAAGGATACGGCCTGAAAGGCTAATGTCTTTTGTGCCAACGGAAACGCCAGCAGCAGCGGCGAATTTCTGAATGACGGGCAGGAAGGAGGCTGATGCCAACTCGGGCGCTTCGTCTACTTTTGTGTAAATGATATCTGACATGATTGACCCCTAGGAAGTGACTTTGATTGGATTTGGCCGTTATCTACCGCATGGTTGGCAGCGCGTCGAGTGCATACCGTAGTATACCGTTTGAAAAATAGTGAAAATGGACCTGATTTTCGGATGTGCGGGCGCGCGTTAGTTACTTACTCTTTCCATTGGGTGGAATTTTCATTTGGCATAAAAAAAGCGCCCCGTAGGGCGCTTCAATTTGTTGGAAGAAGCAGGTTTTACCGACCCCAAGTGCGTACAGTGCCGCAATCCATATGAACAAAGTTCGAGCCAGAGTAGCGGCCCACGCCACCACCGCGACATACAGCAGCAGCTTTCGCTACTTGCTGGACCGAGCGGCCTGAGACGCGCAGATCAGCAGCTTGACCGCGCATGTGAAGGGAATTCTTTGCAACGCCGCCTGAACGGGAGCGGAGCATCGCATTTGTCTTTGGACTGCGGTAGCCAGAGAGCAGCATATAAGGCTGATCGGCATCCAGCAGGTTGTGCGCTGCGGCCATGATGTCGACAGTCCGCAAATCCATTTTGTAGGTATCGTCGGTCCGCCAATCGCGCATGAAGTAGTTCACTTCCTTCACGGCGTCTTTGATGTAGTTGCCTTCGATCCAGTAGATCATGTCGATCCGCTCACCGGTGCGGCCGGAATACATTTTGATGCGGCGAATATCACCACCACCACGCAGGAAACCTGCAGCGTTTGAATACGTCGGGGCGGCTGTGACTACTGTTGCTGCGAAAGCACCGAGGATGCCGCGCCGTGTCATACCGATTGAACTGTTGCCTGTCATAACTGTCTGTCCCGTTTCTTGCCAAGTAGGCGTGCCTGTGGATCTGCCAATGTGCGCGTGATGTTACATGCGCCTTATTATCATCTCCCCAGATGCCCTATCTCTATTACATAGGGAAAATTGGGAACCAAGAGATGAATCGATTAGTTAGGTTATAGGGGGAATTTTAGGCAACTTCTTGCGCATTTCAGAGCAAGAGGGGGGCAACCTACAATATTCGGGTGCTAATTACGCACCAATCCTTCTGAAATTGTTGGTTTTCTCGCATTTGTGAATGGACTTGATCCTGCCGTTTGACGAAAAAGGCCGCAGAAGAATAATAAGATATTTCAGGGGATACTTTGATGCTGACAAGACTGCCATCTTTCAACGCACCAAAAGCTGTAGCACTTGCGCTGGCACTTGGCGCACTTCTCGTGGTGCCACCTCAACAGGCGGACGCCCAAGTTACTGCGTTTAAACAGGCGGTTGCGGAAACGGGTTCGCGCGATGACGATATCGCCAAGTTCTACCGTGCACAGAATTTTGAAGGTGTGTGGACTGGCTCTGACGAGATTCATCAAGCACGCCGTGCAGCGCTGCTGGATGCGCTGCGCCGCGCAGGGGACCACGGGTTGCCTGTTGCACGCTATGATGCGGACGCGCTTGAGCGGGAGATGAAGAATGCTCGGTCTGCACGTGATCTTGGCATGATCGAGGTCGAGATGACCCGCATGTTCCTGCAGTATGCTCGTGACATTCAGAGTGGTGCGTTGATTCCGGCAAAGGTCGTCAGCGAGATCAAGCGTGAGGTCGAATATACCGACCGTGCAGAGCTGATCTCTGGCTTTCTGTCATCACAGCCTGCCGCCTATCTGCGTAGCCTCGCACCCAAGACGCTGGAATATGGGTCGTTGATGAAGCAGAAAATGCTGCTTCAGGAACAAGCCGCGCGTGGTGGTTGGGGTCCAACGATCAATGTAGCGTCACTCAAGCCAGGTGCATCTGGTCCTGCAGTGCTGGCGTTGCGCAGTCGTCTGATGGTCATGGGCTATCTGGGGCGTTCCAACGCCAAGACCTTCGACGCTGCAATGAGCGAAGCTGTTAGCGTATTCCAAAAGGCGCACGGCCTTGAGGTGGATGGGGTTGCTGGCAGCGGGACGATCAAGGAAATCAACCATAGCATTGAGACACGCCTTAAATCCGTAGTGGTCGCGATGGAGCGGGAACGCTGGCTCCACAAAGAGCGTGGCAGCCGTCATATCCTCGTTAACATCCCCGATTTCACCGCAAAGATCGTCGATGATGGTCGCATCACCTTCGAGACACGCTCCGTCGTAGGGGCAAACAAGGAAGATCGCCCAACGCCAGAATTTTCGGACACGATGACGCATATGGTCATCAATCCCAGCTGGTATGTCCCGCGTTCTATCGTTGTGGGCGAATATCTGCCTGCCTTGCGCAACAATCCCAACGCGGTCCGCCACATCGAGATAACGGACCGTCGTGGGCGTGTGGTGAACCGTTCAGGTGCAAATTTTGCCAAATATACAGCACGGAACTTCCCATATTCCATGCGACAACCTCCCAGCAACCGCAACGCGCTGGGGCTGGTGAAATTCATGTTCCCGAACAAGTATAACATCTATCTCCATGATACCCCTGCAAAATCCCTCTTTAGCCGTGAAGTGCGTGCGTTCAGCCATGGCTGTGTCCGTCTCAGAGACCCGTTTGATTTTGCCGAAGCGCTGCTGGCCAAGCAGGAAGCCGACCCTATGGGTTATTTCAAATCGCAGTTGCGCACAGGACGGGAGTCGCGTGTCAATCTGGTCGAGCCGGTACCAGTGCACATCGTTTACCGGACTGCGTTTACGGATGCGCGAGGCAATCTGAATTTCCGCAAGGACATTTATGGCCGTGATGCGAAGATTTGGAGTGCGCTGCAAAAGGCAGGGGTGGAACTCAACCGCGTTCAGGGGTAAATCTGCGCGCAACCTCAGGGGAGCGCGACATGACCCACCATACCGTTAAAGAGATTGCAGTGGCGTTGAAGGCAGAAGCTTTTGGCGCCACTGATATTTTGATCGCCCGCGCGGCGGAGCCTGCAAGTGCTGGTCCCGACGACCTCGCCCTCGCGATGAACCCTAAATACGCCGAAAGCTTGGGGCAGGGTGCTGCCCGCGTTGCCATGCTATGGGAGGGAGCCGATTGGGAAGCGTTGGGGTTGCAAGCTGCGATTATCGCGCCGCGCCCGCGCTATGCCATGTCTGGCCTGACGAAAATGCTGGATGCGGGGCAGGGATACGCGGCTGGCATTCATCCGACTGCCTTTGTCGATCCAGAGGCCGAATTGGGCGCTAACGTGAGCGTCGGCCCTTTGGCTGTAATTTCCAAGGGGGCAAAGATTGGCGCAGGTAGCGTGGTCGGGCCGCAATGTTTCATTGGTTGGAACTCAACGTTGGGCGAGAACGGCTATCTGCGCGAAGCAGTAAGCATCGGCGCCCGCGTGACTATCGGGGCGCGCTTCATCGCGCAGCCTGGCGCGCGTATCGGGGGCGATGGGTTCTCGTTTGTTACAGCAGAGCCAAGCGGCGTGGAGAGCGTGCGCAAAACTCTTGGTGATCAGGGCGAGGCAAAGGCGCAGGACTGGACCCGCATTCACTCGCTCGGTTCCGTGACTATCGGTGATGATGTCGAGATTGGCATGGGTGCGACAATTGACTGTGGCACGATCCGTGACACGGTGATCGGTGACGGAACCAAGCTCGATAACCAAGTGCACTTGGGCCACAACGTGGTCATCGGACGCAACAGTTTGATCTGTGGACAGGTGGGCATCGCAGGCTCGGCCACTATCGGCGATAATGTCGTGCTCGCGGGGCAATGTGGTGTGAACGACAATATCTTTGTCGGCGACGGCGTGATTGCGGGCGGCGGGACTAAGCTTATGTCGAACGTTCCCGCAGGTCGGACGATGCTGGGCTATCCCGCTACCCAGATGGACAAACAGGTCGAAGCCTATAAAGCGCTGCGCCGCTTGCCGCGTCTGATGCGGGAAGTTGCCGAATTGAAAAAGGCGATTTTCAACAGCAACAAGGAAACGTAAATGCCCGAAATGGGCATCCTTAGAGGAATACCTACTATGGACATCAAAGATCAGGTTATTTCGATCATTGCGGAACAGGCATTGCTTGAGCCTGAGGACGTGAAACTCGATAGCACTCTTGAGAGCCTTGGGATCGACAGTCTGGGGCTGGTCGAAAGTATATTTGCGATAGAGGAAGCGTTCGACATCACTGTGCCGTTCAACGCCAATGCACCGCAAGAGTCTGATTTTGATATCTCAAGTGTGGAGAGCATCATAGCAGGGATCGAAAGGTTGCGCGCGGACCAGAACGCAGCATGAAGCGCGTTGTCATCACAGGCGCAGGGACAATCAATCCGCTTGGCCACAGTGTAGCCGATACTTTCGCCGCGATGCGCGAAGGGGTTTGTGGGATCGGGCCGCTCGATATCCGCGATGTGGACCGTTTGCAGATCCAGATCGGCGGGCAGGTTAAAGGGTTCGAGGCCGAGGGCCGGTACAACCGCCAGCAGATATCACTCTATGACCGTTTCACCCAGTTCACCCTTGCCGCTGCGCGCGAAGCGATTGAGCAGTCGGGCCTGACGTTTGCAGGTGAGCTTGCTGCACGCTCTGGCGTTGTGCTTGGGACGGCGGGTGGTGGGGTCAGCACATGGGACGACAATTACCGCGCAGTTTATGAAGAAGGCAAAAATCGCGTTCATCCGTTTGTCGTGCCGAAGCTGATGAACAATGCCGCTGCCAGTCATGTGAGCATGGAGTGGAACCTCAAAGGGCCGTCCTTCACGGTCTCCACCGCATGTGCGTCGTCCAATCACGCTATGTCCCAAGCTTTCATGATGATCCGTTCTGGCATGGCGCCTGTAATGGTAACGGGCGGCTCTGAGTCGATGCTGTGCTTTGGCGGCGTGAAAGCGTGGGAAGGTCTGCGCGTGATGTCGCGCGATGCCTGTCGTCCGTTCTCGGCCAACCGCAATGGAATGGTGCAGGGCGAGGGCGCTGGGATCTTTGTTTTCGAAGAATACGAGCACGCTCGCGCGCGCGGCGCCGAGATACTTTGTGAAGTGGCGGGGTTTGCCATGTCTTCTGACGCCTCTGATATCGTGATGCCCTCTAAAAACGGAGCGGCACGGGCTATGGCTGGGGCGCTACAAGATGCAGGCATCGACCGCTCTGAAGTGGGTTACATCAATGCGCACGGCACGGGTACGGCGGCCAACGACAAGACAGAGTGCGCCGCAGTGGCCGATGTGTTCGGGCCTCATGCTGACCAACTCATGATCAGCTCAACCAAATCCATGCACGGTCATCTGATTGGGGGTACAGGCGCTGTTGAGCTGCTGGCCTGTATCATGGCTCTGCGGGACGGGATCATTGCGCCCACCATCGGATATCAGGAACCTGATCCTGAATGCGCGCTTGATGTTGTTCCGAACGAAGCCCGCGAGGCAAAGGTCACTGTCGCATTGAGCAACGCCTTTGCATTCGGGGGTATGAATGCGGTTGTCGCCCTTCGAAAAACCTAGAGCCGACCGATCGACCACATCATTTCGCCATGAAAAAAGCCGCCCCCGAAAGGAGCGGCTTTTTCCGAATAGATGGACTGAATACTTATTGGTCGAGAACGGACGACTTGTCGAATGATGCTGTGAAGCCGGAAAGCGAAAGCTTCAACTGTACTTTCTGATCGGGCGCCAGCGCAGGCACGATTGTCATCACGGCTTCGTTCCCGCGTTTGAAGGCTGCAACATCCTCTTGAGTCAGGCCCAAACGTACATAGCATCCAATCGGGTTACAAAACGCATACGGGTAGCGACGTGCTTTTCCGCCATCGATTGAAAGGGTCATCTGGCTTGGAAGGGATGTCTCGAGTGGAACGATGATCGTGGCACCGGCAACAGCTTTATTTCCAGATGGTAGGCGGAACAGTGAAATCTCGGCAACTGGCACACCTTGGGCGTCGTTCATCAACTGGTACATCTGGCATGGCTCTGCTTCGGTTGCAGCTTCTTCGCCTTTGATGCAGCGCATCTCCCATTCACCGATAACTTCGCGTGTGTAGGGTTTGCCGACAGGTGACTCTTGAGTTGCATCTTCGCCAAGGCTCAACAAATCCTCGGTTTTTGGTGCAGCCGCTTCTTCGTCTGTAATTACCGTAACAGCGCCATCCGTGGTTGCCGTTTGCGCAAAAGTGGCAGCGGGCGCAAATACAGCAAGAGCAGTGTAGAGGGGCAGAGCGGTGAGAAATTTGGTCATGGGAAATCCGTCGTTATTGAAGTGTTAATTCGCTTTAGCACTCTCTTGGTGGGATGTCAGGGGGATTGCACACCGGATCGTATGCCAAGCAGCGCTTTTCTGCTTAATCAGGTGAGATCGTGAAACAAAAACAGCGACAACCCATAAAAAAAGAGGGCGCAATGCACCCTCTCCTTCGACATTTTGTCACTCCCTGTCGGACTGTGCCGACTTATTCTCGTAAGGTTATTCCAAGCAGGTATGAGCGGTCAACCACAAAACAAATATTTGTGTTCAATGCGCTGGCAGATAAAAAAGGGCCGCACCCGAAGGCACGGCCAGTCTGACAGGGAGGAAGTGTCGAACGGGCATAGGACATATGCGCCGCTGACATATTCACTATGGCGCCGAAAGGTTAAGTAAGTATGCTCGCACGGCACGGTGACGCGGCATGCGCGTGATCCCTGCAGTGTGAAAAACAGGAGACTATGATTGTGAGTTCTGATCTTTTTATCGGCGGCGGCGGGCCAGACTATGGTACGCAGCAGTTTTTGTCGCTCAAATATGCCAACCGTCACGGCCTTGTGGCAGGGGCAACGGGGACGGGTAAGACGGTCACGCTCCAGATCATGGCCGAAGGCTTTGCCAATGCGGGCGTGCCTGTCTTTTTGTCAGACGTAAAAGGTGATTTGAGCGGCTTGGCGATGGCGGGTGATCCCACTCACAAGCTGCATGGCCCCTTTACAGAGCGTGCCGAAAAGATTGGCTTTACCGATTTCAAATACGAGGCTTTTCCCGTCACTTTCTGGGATATGTTCGGTGAGCAGGGTCATCCTGTGAGGACCACCGTCTCGGAAATGGGACCGCTGCTGCTTGGCCAACTTCTGGGTCTGACCGATGCCCAAGAGGGCATTCTGAACATCGCCTTTCGCCTTGCTGACGAAGATGGCATGGCGCTGCTTGACCTTAAAGATCTGCAAGCCTTGCTCGTCTGGATCGGCGAGAACGCCAAGGACCTCTCGCTGCGTTATGGTAACGTGTCTACATCCTCCATCGGTGCGATTCAGCGCAGCCTGCTGGTGCTCGAAAACCAAGGTGGCACCAAGCTGTTTGGAGAGCCTGCGCTCGCGCTCACCGACCTCATGCGCACGGATGCTGATGGTCGTGGCATGATCAACATCCTTGCCTCCGACAAGCTTATGGCAGCGCCGAAACTCTACGCGACTTTCCTGCTTTGGCTGTTGTCCGAACTGTTTGAGGAACTTCCCGAAGTTGGCGATTCAGACAAACCCAAACTGGTCTTTTTCTTCGACGAGGCGCATCTATTGTTTGATGACGCGCCTAAAGCGCTGGTGGACAAAGTCGAACAGGTCGCGCGTCTGATCCGCTCAAAAGGGGTTGGCGTCTATTTTATTAGCCAGAACCCTGCTGATGTTCCCGAAGATATCCTCGGCCAGCTTGGAAATCGCGTGCAACATGCCTTGCGCGCCTTTACCGCAAAAGACCAAAAAGAACTGCGCCTTGCCGCGCAGACCTACCGCGATAACCCCGCGTTTAGCACCGAAGAAGCGATCCGCGAAGTTGGGGTAGGCGAGGCTGTCACGTCCATGCTCCAGCCGAAGGGGGTACCGGGTATTGTCGAGCGGACCTTGATCCGCCCACCATCCTCACAGTTGGGACCGATCACAATGGCGCAGCGGCACGCGCTCATGGCCACGTCCGCGATGGCCGGAAAATACGATACGCCACTGGACCGTGAAAGCGCATTCGAGACATTGCGTGGCCGCGCAGAGCAAGCCGCAGCAGAAGCCGAAGCCGCAGAAGCCGCGATTGAAAAAGCCGAAGCTGATGCAAAAGCAGCAAAGAAGGCGGAATCCGAAACGCCTTCCTTGCGCGATTTCAAAAAGGCACGTCGTTATGCGGGCAAGGACCAGCCAACTTCCCGCCGCAAAACAAGCAGCACGTCTGATACCGGTATTGGTGGTGCAATCGCTAATGTGGTCCTGAAGGAGCTTAAAGGCACCACAGGCCGCCGTATCGTGCGCGGTATCCTCGGCGGATTGTTCAGAGGCCGTTGAGCCAAACAAAAACCGCGCGCAGTCCTTATGACTTGCGCGCGGTTCAATTTCTTGGGCTTTCTAACTGCGCCCCACAGGTGGGCTTGCGGGATGCAGCAGGGCTTACTTCTCTGGGATCAGCCCGCGTGGGCTAAAGCGCAGAACAAGGATCATGATCAGGCCCATCGTCATCAGGCGCATCTGTGCTGCACTGTCGATGAGGTGAATGCGCAGCCAGTTGTCTTCGGCCATGCCGGACGTAATGATATCCATGATAAACAGGCCAATTGGCTCAACCTGAACCCATAAGAACCAAATCAGGAAACCGCCAAGGATCGAGCCTAGGTTGCTACCGGAGCCACCAACAATCACCATGACCCAGATCAGGAAGGTAAAGCGCAACGGCTGGTAAGTGCCCGGTGTGAGCTGCCCGTCGAGCGTGGTCATCATTGCACCCGCGATACCGCAAACTGCGGAGCCGAGGATGAATACTTGTAGATGACGCGCTGTGACGTCTTTGCCCATTGCTTCTGCCGCTACCTCGTTGTCACGGATCGCTCGCAGCATGCGGCCCCAAGGGGAGTTCAGCGCACGCTGGCTCAGCCAGAAGATGATGCCAAGCACTGCGGCGAACAGCACTGCATAGAGCAGTTTAACCCAGATGGTGGATCCCTCGACAGGATCAAATCCGAGCGATGCTGCACGCTCTACAAAGGCCGCTGAGTTTTGCAGGTCAAGCTCGTAAGGAACAGGGCGTGGAACGCCAACGACATTCTTCACACCGCGGGTCAGCCAATCTTCGTTTTTCATGATTGCGATGATGATCTCGGCAATGCCGAGTGTGGCAATTGCTAGGTAATCGGAGCGTAGGCCAAGGGCCGCTTTGCCGATTAACCATGCTGCACCAGCCGCAAAAAGACCGCCCACGGGCCAAGCAAACAGCATGATCCACCCATTTCCGCGGTAGGTGTCTTGTGTGCCGGGGTTCAGGCCACCAAGGTAGCCTGTCGCGGCGGGATTCACACCTTCGATTAACCCGACAGCAGGGTCGAGGAAGCCGCGGAAGACGAAAAAGCCAAAGACGAGAATCGCAGCCATGGCAAGGTTCCGGTTACGGCCTGCCGACATTTTCTTATAGGCGACGACAGCTGCAATGATCGTACCAGCCCCAAGAGCGAGCGCCACAAGAACGCCAACGCCGCCTGCGGCAAAGGCACCCGGCGTCGCGGGCATGCCGACAAGAACCGCCGCAAGGCCACCTAAGGCAACAAAGCCCATGACACCCACGTTAAACAGGCCAGCAAAGCCCCATTGCAGGTTCACCCCCAGCGCCATGATAGCCGAGATGATCCCCATGTTGAGAATGAACATCGCATTGTTCCAGCCTTGGAAAAAGCCGGAGATGATGATCAGCGTAAAGACCAGCGCGAACAGGAGGGAGTTTTTCAATGTATCGGTCATTATATTGTCTGCCCTTTGAAGAGGCCCGTGGGCTTGAACAACAGAACGATCAGCAGAATGACAAAGCTGACTGCGAATTTATAGTCGGTGGACATCAGCTGCACGAGGCTAGAGGGTTCAATGCTCTCTGGCAGCAGATAGACCAATACCTTTTTCCACGCATAGGTGATCGTCACTTCGGAGAAGGCGATGACGAAACCACCCGCAATGGCACCCAAGGGATTACCAATGCCGCCAACAACGGCTGAGGCAAAGATGGGCAACAACAACTGGAAGTAGGTGAAGGGTTTGAACGACTTATCCAGACCATAAAGCGTACCTGCGATGGTCGCCAAAGCAGCCACAATAATCCATGTCATCATCACCACACGCTCAGGGTTGATACCTGACAAAAGAGCGAGGTCTTCGTTGTCCGAATAGGCGCGCATGGATTTACCCGCGCGGGTTTTATTCAGGAACCAGAACAGCAATGCGACAACGATAATGGCCGTCACGACGGTGATCACTTGCGTTGTGCGGATACCCAGACCTTCGTCCAAACCCGTTAGCCGTTTGAAATCACGTGCGGAAATGATGAAGCGCGGACCATCGGAAAAGCTTTGATCATCTGGTCCGATGATAAACCGCACGATGCCGTTCATGATGAACATCACACCCATCGACACGATCACAAGGATCACCGGCTTTGCCTTCTGTTCACGGTAAAAGCGGTAGACAGCGCGGTCGGTGATCAGGACCAAGACGATACAGCCAAGGATACCAAAGGGCAGGGCGAGCAGGGCAGTGGGCAAGGGCCCAAGGCTGATGCCGACTGACTGCATCCACCATGTCACCAGAATGGTGATCATTGTCCCGAAGGCCATCGTGTCGCCATGGGCAAAGTTGGAAAACCGCAGGATGCCATAGACAAGCGTGACACCCAGTGCCCCAATTGCGAGCTGGCTGCCGTAGGCGATGCCAGGGATGAGCACGTAGTTGGCGAGCGCTACGATTGCGTTGAGAAAGTCCATTATTCAGCTTCCTTACATGTGCCGTAGTAGCCAATCATCATTGGAATGGATGCGTCCATGACGATATAACGTGCATCACCTGCGCCATCAGTCATCAGGCGGCCAAATTGCCGGCCATCATTGTCTGCCCACATACCAAACAAAATATCAGGGCGGCTGCGTAGAAAAAGAGTACGCGTTGTCGCGTCGTCTGTCCAAACGGCTGACGCGTCCATCCCGTCCTCAGTGGACGTGAAATCCTTGTGGGTGATCGCGACATCGTAGGAAGTCGCTTCACAGGCTTCAGTATCGATGCATTCAGTTGTGAAAGAGCAGGTCAAACCCTGTTCCGCAACAAGGGGGTTAGCGGCAAATGTCAGCAAGGCTGGCAAGACGAAATATAATTGTTTCATTCCCTTAGCCCCCCAAGAACGATTTACGGACTTCGGGATCGGCAAGCAGTTCTTTGCCAGTACCAGTGAAGGCGTTCGCGCCTTGCACTAGAACATATCCTTTGTCCGCGATTTCAAGGGCTTGTCGGGCATTCTGCTCAACCATCAAGATCGGGATGCCTGTGCGGGCAACTTCGATAATGCGGTCAAACAACTCGTCCATGACGATGGGTGAAACACCCGCTGTCGGCTCATCGAGCATCAGCACTTTGGGTTTTGTCATAAGTGCGCGGCCCACAGCGACCTGTTGGCGTTGACCGCCTGACAGCTCTCCCGCAGCTTGGTTCCGTTTGTCCTTGAGGATCGGGAAAAGGTCATAGATTTGAGCAATCGTCTCGCGGTAGTCATCCTTGCGGATAAACGCGCCCATTTCGAGGTTCTCTTCGACGGTCATGGAGGTGAAGATGTTGGAGGTCTGTGGCACAAAGCCCATTCCCTTGCTCACGCGCGCTTGTGGGCTGAGGTTGGTAATGTCTTCGCCGTCCAGCTTGACCGAGCCGGAACGCACGTCGAGCATCCCAAATACAGCTTTCATCGCGGTGGATTTGCCCGCTCCGTTGGGCCCTACAATCACGGCAATCTCGCCCTTATCGACCGAGATCGTACAGCCATGCAGGATATCCGGACCTTTGCCGTAACCACCCGTCATAGTGTCGCCAATCAGAAAGGGACCACCCGGCGCGGGATGACTCTTTCCACTTGCTTTTGGCATGATCGAACCTTGCCCTTTGGCATTCCCGACCGAAAGGTCTTTGTTGCCGCGGTCGCCATATGCGTCAGTCATGCGCCCACCTGCTCTTTGTTCTTGAGGCCAGTACCGAGATACGCTTCGATCACTTGCTCATTTGCCTTGATTTCAGGGAGGGTGCCAGTGGCCAGCACACGGCCCTCAGCCATGCAGATCACCGGATCACATAGGCGGCCAATGAAATCCATGTCATGTTCAATCACAACAAAAGTATACCCGCGCTCTTTATTCAGGCGCAGGATTGCATCGCCAATGGTATTGAGCAGCGTGCGGTTCACACCTGCGCCCACTTCATCCAGAAATACAATCTTGGCGTCTACCATCATGGTGCGACCCAGTTCCAGCAGCTTTTTCTGCCCACCCGAGATCTGGCCCGCTTTTTGCTCTGCCAGATGCTCGACGGTGAGGAATTCCAACACTTCGTCAGCTTTGGCGCGCAGGGCGCGTTCCTCGTCAGCGATGCGTTTGCGACCGAACCATGTATTCCAAAGCGTCTCACCCGACTGACCACCCGGAACCATCATCAGGTTCTCGCGGCAAGTCATGGAGTGGAATTCATGTGCAATCTGGAAAGTGCGCAGCAGCCCCTTGTGGAACAACGTGTGCGGCGGCAGGCCAGTGATATCCTCACCGTCCATCATCACCCGACCGGAAGTCGGTTGAAGAACGCCTGCGATCACGTTGAAAAGAGTGGTTTTCCCAGCGCCATTAGGGCCGATAAGACCAGTAATGGAGCCTTCTTCAATCGTGAGGCTTGCGCCGTCAACGGCGTGAAAGCCACCGAAATGTTTGTGTAAATCGTCAACGACGATCATATGTTTTATCCCCGTATGCGTGTCCCCATGTCTGTGCACAGGGTTTGAGCGATTGTAAAAACAGCCCGAGGATCACCTCGGGCTGTTTCAGTTTCGATGCCCGATTGGGCAAAGTTCTTATTTGAAGCCGACGGTGGCGTTCTTGCCGTCCTGAACTTCGATCATGCGGTATGTACCAGCAGATTCGCCAGGTCCGATCAGCTCAACAGCGGAAGCACCAACGTAGTCGATGTCTGTGCCGGCTTTGATCAGCTCAAGCGCTTTAGCCAAATCGCCAGGGTAAATCTTCTCGCCCGGTGCGTTTGCAACTGTCAGGATGCTCTCTTTGTAAACGGCTGGGTCAACAGAACCGGACGCTTGCATGGCGAGCAACAGCAGGGCTGCGGCGTCATAGCTTTCTGGTGTGTAGGGTGACGCACCAAGGAAGCCTGCTTCTTCGGACATCTTAACGAAGTTATCGATGCCTTCACCTTCGGAACCAGCGATCTGGCCGTACGAGCCGTTCAGGTCAGGACCGATGTTTGCTGGAAGCGCTTCGCCGATCATACCACCCGGAAGACCGAACTGCTCCCATGCGCCTGCATCCAGTGCCGCTTTGATGATGCCTGCACCACCTTGGTCGAGGTAGCCTGCAACGACGAGGATATCACCACCGGCAGATGCCAGTGCGCCAACTTCAGCAGAGTAATCTGCTTTACCATCTTCGTGCGCAGCAACGATTGTCACTTCACCGCCGATAGCTTTGAAGGAAGTCTCGATCGCGTCGGCCAAACCCTTACCATAGTCGTTGTTAGTATAGGTCAGAGCGATGGATTTAACGCCACGTTCGTTCAGGATTTCTGCCATAACTTCGCCTTCACGCGCATCCGACGGGGATGTACGGAAGAACAGGCCGTTGTCTTCCATGGTGGTCAGACCAGGGGAGGTGGCGGAAGGTGAAATCATTACCATACCGTTTGGAATGGCGACGTTCTGCAAAACCGCACCTGTAACACCGGAACAGTCGGAGCCAACGATGCCCGCAACGCCATCGGCAATCAAACGTTCGGCGTTGGACACGGCCAGACCGTTGTCGATACAGCCGGAATCGACGCGCATGCCAACAGCTGTCATGCCATCAAGAAGCAGGCCGCTGTCGGATACTTCTTTGATCGCCATTTCAGCGCCATCGGCCATGTGACCTGTCAGCGATTCAATAGGGCCGGTAAAGCCCAAGTGAATGCCGATTTTAACTTCTTTTGAGTGGCCGTCGGCGAATGCGCCTGTGGCAACGAGTGCTGCAGCCGTTGTGGCCATAAGCATCTTTTTCATGTGGATCTCCCTTGTTGGAACATGATGTTCGGGAGAGAGCCTATGCGCGGGCTGCGCAAAAGAGAAGCAAATTTTTTCGGGCGATTGACCCTTTTTTGCGCCCGTATGCAGGCGAAGTGGCTTGAGTTTCCGCAACTCGCAGGCGATGCGTTCAATTAAGTGTGGAAGGCGCGCGGCCATCATACCATGTCACTGAAAACCGCCTCTCTTTTGACGTTGGGGAAGTCAATCTGTCCCGCTCCAACGCAATTTCTGTCATGACGTCTCGCAAACGGATGCTCTCATCTGGAACCGCCAATTTCTCCGTGAGCGCTGCATTGAGGACATCACGGTCGCGCAGCTTTTTTACGTCAACCAATAGCGCAGAAACATCGATCCCGTCACAATCTTTTAGCGCTTCAAGAGCGCACAGCACGACAAAGTCGAAGCGGGCAAATCTTATACCGCTGAGCATGATCGTTTCATCTTGGTATTCAAAAGGAAGATGATTTGAACGCGCTTCGGTGAAGTGGCGCGGATGCCATTCTTGTAATTGCAAGCGGACACCGACAAAGCCTTCACGGTTCAGCGCATCTGCGAGCTCCGACGCGATATTTCTGAAATCATTGACTGAAAACTCTGGCCGGATGTTCATGTCCTGCCAAATTACCGGAAGGGAAATGATCCTGTGATAGGCATAAGGTGTGGGCCAAGCAGGTACATTGTCACGCAAGATCATCGGATTTTCCTGCGCGTCAAATTCAGTCAATTCTTGATGCGTCATTTGTGCGTTGTGGCGTGCCGCAGGACTGCTTGCCGCGATGACATCCTGAATGTCCATTTTGCTTCGTTTACAGGTAGAGCGGCCAAGAAAGCCTGATTTGGTCCGCTCGGGCTCAACCGCGCGGATCATCTTTTCGGGCAAAGATGTGCCGTTGCAGCGTCGTGGACCAGCTCCAAACACCTTGGCCATTTGGGGATCAAGCGCGCCATTTA
Organism: Sulfitobacter sp.; assembly: GCA_036964385.1. Taxonomy (GTDB): domain Bacteria; phylum Pseudomonadota; class Alphaproteobacteria; order Rhodobacterales; family Rhodobacteraceae; genus Sulfitobacter. The sequence goes on from JBALTK010000012.1 coordinate 27,702, forward strand.
CGCTAAAGCCAATGGTACTGATCTGTGCGGCAGGCAGCACGAACCAGCCAGTTTTGCCTTTGCGGCCCTTATACCACGCGTCATAGGTGAGAATTCCGTTGACAGGGCCGTTTGACGCCAATGACGTCAGATCGCTAACGTGATGGCTTTCTAGGCCCGGTTTTACCGCGTGGGGGCGCAAGCCAAAGTAGTTGGGACCGCCAAATACCAGCATAGCTGCGAGTAATAGCCCTGCACACAATGCAAGACACAGAGCGGCGATGCGCAGCGCTGTTTTCAAATCGACAAACGTGTCGCGTGACTGCCGCGTTCGCGGTAAGGAGTGTTGTCATAGTGCGCGCGGTAGCATTTTGAGAAGTGCGAGGGAGAGGCAAAGCCGCACGCGAGCGCAACATTGATCACGCTCATGTCCGTCTGCATCAACAGATTGCGCGCTTTTTGCAGGCGCAATTCCATGTAGTACCGCTTGGGCGAGCGGTTGAGGTAACGGCGGAACAGGCGTTCCAACTGCCGCGTGGACATCCCCACATCTTGGGCAAGGATCGACGGGCTAATGGGCTCTTCGATGTTGACTTCCATGATCTGGATCACTGCTGACAACTTGGGGTGACGGACGCCGATACGGGTAGGGACCGACAAGCGTTGCGTGTCTTGATCGGTGCGGATCGAGCTATAGATCAACTGGTCGGCGACGGCATTCGCCAGATCTTCGCCCTCATCATCTGCGATAATCTTGAGCATCAGATCAATGGAGGATGTCCCGCCCGCGGTGGTCATACGGTTGTTGTCCACAACGAACACGGATTTGGTCAACGTAACCTCTTCAAACTCTTCGGCAAAGCTGTCCTGATTTTCCCAGTGGATTGTCGCACGTTTTCCGTCCAACAGCCCCGCTTTGGCCAAACAATAGGCCGCTGTGCACAACCCGCCAATCACCAGCCCCTTTCGAGCCTCGCGGCGCAGCCAAGCCAGCACCTTCTTCGTGGTGGCTGACTGCACATCAATTCCAGAGCATACAATGATTGTATCATCACGGTTCATGTCTATGAGATCACTGTCGAGTTGGAACACAGTGCCCGCAGAGCAGGCGGCAGATACGCCACCTTCGCCAATCACACTCCATTCATAAAGCGTGCGTCCCGCCATACGGTTGGCGATCCGAAGACTCTCGATTGCAGTCGAAAAGCAAAGCAAGCTGAAGTTGTCGAGCAACACAAATACAAAGCGGCGCGATTTGTCCGGATCTTGAGGGATGCGTTGGGCATGAAGAGCTTGGGCCAAGAAAGATTCCAGCGTGCTACGGGTTAATTGAATTTACAGTGCGTCACTAGGGCATGAGGTCTTAAGTGAGGTCAAGTAATGAAATGGGTTATGGCCACTGCGGCATAGGTTTTGTATAGGTTTGGTCTTAAACTGCGTTTGCGGCAAATTATGTCGCTGCGCCAAGGACCGGAGCATACGTTATGACGACCTGGAGCAAATCAAGCTGGCGTTCTAAGCCACGGATTCAAATGCCTGATTATCCTGATCAGGCAGCCCTTAATGCTGTCGAAGAGCAACTGTCGCGATATCCGGTCTTAGTCTTTGCTGGTGAGGCACGCCGCTTGCGCAAGCATCTCGCGGCTGCGGGCCGCGGAGAGGCATTTTTATTGCAAGGTGGCGATTGCGCCGAAAGTTTCGAGCAGTTCAGCTCTGACATGATCCGCGACACCTTCAAGGTGATGCTGCAAATGGCGGTCGTTTTGACATACGGAGCCAAAGTGCCCGTGATCAAAGTGGGCCGCATGGCGGGTCAGTTCGCCAAACCACGCTCTGCCAACATGGAGACAGTGGACGGCATTGAGTTGCCCAGCTACCGTGGTGACATCATTAACGATTTGGCATTCACGCCAGAATCCCGCATTCCGAACCCTGAAAATATGATGCGTGCCTACACACAGTCAGCTGCAACGCTGAACTTGCTGCGCGCATTTTCGACAGGTGGTTATGCGGACGTTCACAAAGTGCATGGATGGACACTCGGCTTTACCGATGGCGAGAAGGCGGCGAAGTACCGTGACCTTGCAGCGCGTATTTCGGACACGCTCGATTTCATGGCTGCCGCAGGTGTCTCTCCCGAGAATGCACACACGCTGCAGTCGGTTGAGTTCTACACCAGCCACGAGTCGCTATTGTTAGAATATGAGGAAGCGTTGTGCCGCCAAGAGGCAGAGACAGGCCAGTGGCTCGCAGGCTCGGGTCACATGATCTGGATCGGTGACCGTACACGTCAACCTGACGGCGCACATGTCGAATTTGCTTCTGGCGTGCAAAACCCGATTGGTCTGAAGTGTGGACCGTCCATGGAGGCCGACGACCTTAAGAAGCTGATGAAAAAGCTAAACCCGGAAAACGAAGAGGGCCGTCTTACACTGATCGCGCGCTTTGGTGCGGGAGCAGTCAGTGATCACTTGCCACGTTTGGTCAAGGCCGTTCAGGAAGAAGGGGCCAACGTCGTTTGGACCTGCGATCCGATGCATGGCAACACGATCAAATCGTCTTCGGGCTATAAAACGCGCCCATTTGAGAGCGTTCTGCGCGAAGTGCGCGAATTCTTTGGCGTACATGGGTCCGAGGGAACAGTGCCGGGTGGTGTGCATTTCGAGATGACAGGCCAAGACGTGACCGAGTGTACAGGTGGCGTGCGTGCTGTCTCCGATGAGGATCTGTCTGACCGTTACCACACAGCATGTGACCCGCGTTTGAACGCAAGCCAATCGCTTGAATTGGCGTTCTTGGTGGCGGAAGAACTGTCGGCGCGCCGTGACAAAGAAGCTGCAAAAGCGGCTGGCTGATCAAATCAGATCTACTAATCAGGAAAAAGGGCAGAGCATTAACGCTCTGCCCTTTTTATATCAATCGTCGGTCTTGACCAAGCGCAGGTAGGGGGGGCGTTTGGCTGGCGGTTTGGTAAGTTGGCGTGATGCAGGTGGCGTAAATCTCTGTGGGGCGTCTTGGAACGCGTGTGGGGCGGGGTCTGTTTCCGTCATGCCCGCCTTGCCCAAACGGCGAGTGCTTATGCTGTGCACATCAAATCGGCGTGGTGCGTCTCCCAATTCACCTGTGCTGACCATGCATCCCAGAATGCGGCTCACGTCACCTAGATCGCTCTTCAATGGCAACAGGATCATGCGAGCCTCCAGTGCAGGCTGGCCAAAGCTGACGGTCGATTGCATGACCACCTCAGCGGTCGCCGGGGTCTGGAACACTTCTTCAAGCAGTCCAGCAATCTTGAGCCGCGATTCTTGTTCGAAAAATGCTGTGATCGGCATGCCACGGGCCTCCATGCCCATGATGTCATGCAGATGGCTGCCCGCAATACGCAGACGCGCAACGCCCGGCGCAACCCGTTCAAGGATAAATGCATGCTCTAGCGCGCTCTCTATACCCCGCGGATCAATCTCGGCACGCTTGGGCATTTCACGTCCTGCTCGCAAAGCCTCCCAATAGGCCTCGACGAGGGACAAAGCTGCGTAACCGCTGTGAGGCTGTTGGCTGGTCATAGTTACGACATTGTGTTGGGTTTTGCTTGAATTGTCCATTAAAGCTCTCCTCGGGGTGGCCTGTTTTAAACTGGAGACGGGCGGATTTCCGCAGCTTGCTCAGCTTTCAGGCGGTTAAGGGCCTAAGTGCACATTCTGTACGGTTTCCGTCGTTGACCGAGCTATAGCACTCTCTGCCACATATTGGTCATATTTCAGTCATAAAGGTTAACGCTGTTTCCTGTGCTGTTAACAGGAATATCGGGGTGTGGGGGCTTGCAGGCGAGGGGAGAAAAACCCTATTCCAAACCACAAGAGGAATTTTAGAGGTACGCCGCGATGATCCGATCAATGACAGGTTTTGCCTCCAAAAGTGGCGCGTTGGGGCCGCACAGTTGGGCGTGGGAGCTACGGGCGGTTAACGGAAAAGGTCTCGACCTGCGTATTCGTGTGCCAGACTGGATTCCAGGGTTGGAAGCGGGCCTGCGCAAAATCGCAGCAGCAGACATAGCACGCGGCAATGTGACCTTGGGCCTACGGGTCGTACGCGAAGAGGGCGGCGGCGGGTTGAGTGTGAGTGAGACGCAGCTTAGTACCGTTCTAGAGGCCCTTAACCGGATCGAGACTGCGGCGATGGATGCGGGCGTATCTTTGGCGCCGTCTAAAGCCACCGATATTGTTACGATGCGCGGCGTGTTGGAGCAGGCAGTTGTTGAGGACGATAATGATGTCCTAGCCAATGCCCTTTTGTCGGAATTTGAGCATGTCTTAGCTGAGTTTAACGCGATGCGGAGTGCCGAGGGTACGGCCCTCGATAAAGTTATGCGTGATCAGCTTGCTCAAATCGAAGTTCTGACAACCGAGGCGGCAAGTCTCGCCCAAGCCCGCGCGGCCGATAGTGCCGCATTGCTCAAACGCAACCTTGCGCGTGTAATGGATAACGTCGATGGCATTGATCCTGACCGGATTGCCGCCGAGCTTGCTATGATTGCCGTAAAAGCGGACATTACCGAAGAAATAGACCGCCTTGGTGCGCATGTGGATGCGGCATTGATTTTGCTGGACGCGGATGGCCCCATCGGACGCAAACTGGATTTCCTAATGCAGGAATTCAACCGTGAGGCAAACACGCTCTGTGCGAAGGCGCAAAACAGTGATCTTACGCGCGTGGGTCTTGCGCTTAAGGCGGTGATCGACCAGTTGCGCGAGCAAGTGCAGAATGTGGAGTAAGATATGAGCAAGCGTCGCGGCCTTTTGATCATCCTGTCCTCACCGTCGGGTGCGGGGAAATCCACCTTGGCCAAACGGCTGATGGTGTGGGACGACACGTTGAGCTTCTCGGTGTCGGCGACCACCCGCGCGCCGCGTGAGGGTGAAGTGGACGGCAAAGACTACCGCTTTGTCACCGAAGAGACTTTTCGCAAGTGGGTAGGCGAAGGCGAAATGCTGGAACATGCCCACGTGTTTGGTAATTTCTACGGCTCGCCCAAGGGCCCGGTAGAGAGCGAGATCAGCGCAGGCAATGACGTGCTCTTTGACATCGACTGGCAAGGGGCACAGCAAATCCGCAACTCGCCGCTGGGGTTGTATACGCTGTCGATCTTTATCCTGCCGCCTTCAATCGCTGAGTTGCACCGCCGTTTGGTAAGCCGTGGACAAGACGATGCCGACACAATCGCAAAACGTATGC
>JBALTK010000013.1:0-32847 GCA_036964385.1 Sulfitobacter sp.
CCTCACCGCCCGCAAGAACATAATCTTTTGGGCTCTCGATCACATTGGGATCAAGGGCAAGATTTTCATACCAGAATTCTACGTCTGCCGCACCAAAGGGCTTACCATCGGACCACTTGTGGCCCTCACGCAGCACAAACGTCAGCTGAGTAAAATCATCGTTCCACGACCAGCTTTTGGCAACGTTTGGCACGATTGTTGTCAGGTCATCCGCATAGCGCACCAGATTAACGTGACGCACAGACATGAAGTCTGATGTCCCTGCTTCGGTCGCATTCGACAACGCATTGAACACACCACCATAGCTGCCAATCGCATCATAAGGCGCAACAACCAGCGGCTCGGATGGCAGGCGGTCCGCCAACTCAGGCATGTCAGGATTGCCACGGATGCGCCCATTCAATGCTGCGATATCCGGGTTCTCGGACATCTCAAGCGTGCAATCGCCAAGGGTTTGGAATTCCGACAGCTCGTATTGCTGCGGGAAGGCGCCCGCAGCAACGCCCATGGCGTCTGATACAGTAACGGCGGGACAGGCCGCCATTGCAGTACCAGCAATCGCCGTTAGCGCCGCACTGGATAATAGTATCTTCTTCATAAGATCTTTCCTTGTTGGTTGGTCACCGTGTCTCGGCGAATTCTTTTATTGGGCTGGGTGCCATTGTTTGAATTTATTACCGCGTTTACCGGGCTGAATTTGGCGAAAGATCGCAACTGAACTGACCAAAACTCACTAGATTGGCGATTGCATGATCACGCACACTCTTCGCTTGTGATGCAGCTACTACCGCCCGAATAGGGCACTTGTGAAAAAGCTTTGTCATGAAAATTACCCCAGCAGATGTGGAAAGTAAGTAATATAACTTTCAACATGTCAACATAAACTGTTTTTCTTGCATTTATCCGCAGAAGGGAGCCTTGTGTTCACTCCACTCCGATCTTCATTTCGAAATCCTGACAAAGGCATCCAATAATGATCTATGACTTTCTGGTGATCGGCGGTGGAATGGCGGGTGCATCAGCAGCTTACGAGTTGGCGGAGCATGGTCACGTGCTATTGTTAGAAGCGGAAAGCACGACAGGATATCACGCAACCGGAAGGTCGGCGGCCCTTTTCACCCGCAACTATGGTGGCCCTGTTGTCAGAAAAATTAACGCTATCAGCGCGGAGTTCTTCAGGTCCCCGCCTCTCGGATTTTGCGAGACCCCTTTGCTGACGCCACGCGGTTGCTTGACCGTGTCATTAGGTGATGACGACGCTCAGCTTGACGCCCTGCTGGCATTGTCATCGCCAGGTGAGGAAATTCGTCCCATCGATCAAAATGAGGCCTGCGCCATGGTCCCCTTCTTGCAAAAGGATCGTGTCAGCCGCGCCGTATTCGAGGAGAATGTCACCGACATTGACGTGGCGACGCTGCACTTGTGCTATCTCAAAGGGGCAAAGGCACGCGGCGCGATCATCATGACAGAGCAGCCTGTCACGGCAATGTCGCGCGGCAAAGATATCTGGAACGTGCAGGCCGCCAACACCCGCTTTTCAGCGAAATGTGTAATCAACGCCGCAGGCGCGTGGGCGGACCGTATCGGCGCGATGGCAGGCGCAGGTCCAATCGGACTCGTCCCGAAACGGCGAACTGCAATCATCATCAATGGGCCTGACGGCTTGGACTGCACGGCCCTGCCCGCAATCGATTTCGCAGGAAGTGACGCCTATATAAAACCGGAGGCTGGCAAGCTGATGGCCTCTCCGGGTGATGCGACCCCCTCAGAGCCAATGGATGCATGGCCCGACGATATGGACATCGCAATGCTTGCCGATTGGGTCCAGCGCAACACTACAATCCAAGTGAGCAGGATTGAACACAGCTGGGCCGGACTGCGCAGTTTTGTCCCCGATGAGGCGCCCGTTGTGGGAGCCGATACTGAAGTGCCCGATTTCTTTTGGCTCGCAGCACAGGGTGGCTACGGGATCATGATGGCGCCCGTTTTGGCCCAGTTGACTGCCGAACTTTGCTCTGAGAGAGCGGGTCCATACAGCGATCTACTTGCACAAGCCCTGTCGCCAAAGCGTCTCATGGACCTGCATGAATGAGAGGGACTGATGACACAAACTTTACGTGAGCGATTGACCGATGCGGTGTCGGCCTCGTCCAAAGCCGACCGTGCGTTGGCGACGTATATGCTGGCAGAGTTCGCCAGCCTTCCGTTTGAGAACGCGGCAAGCTTGGCCACAAAGGTGGGAGTGAGTGAACCCACTGTGGGTCGTTTCTGCCGCGCCATTGGGTATGATGGCTTCAAAGACCTCAAAAAGAACCTGCGCAGCGACATGGGGGATCAGCCCTGGCTGATCGGCGACCGTTTGCGCGATCTACAGCAAAGGACAAAAGCCGGAGAAGACCAACTTACCCGCGGTCTCGAGCTGGAAATGGCAGCACTTGTGACGGTCTATGAGGCTGCCCATACGCCTGAATGGGACCGTGTCGTAAAACGTCTGGCGCAAGCAAAAAAAGTCTTTGTCGTAGGCTTCCAGACCGAGCGTGGCATCGCACAGATCTTTGCTAACCAGTTGCAGTACATCAGAGACAGCGTGCATTTGCTTGATCTCGCGGCTGGCAACTTTGCAGAACTGCTGGCGGCGGAAGACAGCGGTGCAACTCTGGTCGTCTTTGAGGCCCGCAGATACTCTCGCAACGCCCTTGTTCTTGTGCAGGAGGCAAAGGCCGCAGGTATCCCGGTCACGCTTATTACCGACCCTTATTGCGATTGGGGCCACAATATCGCTACGGAAGTATTTGTTGTTCCCACAGCATTTAACCTGTTCTGGGATTCGACAGCACAGATGGCAAGTCTGGCCAATCTATTGGTGAACGGGGTGTTTATGGAGCTTGGCCCACAAGTAGAATCGCGCATGAACAAAGTGGCGCGCCTGTACGGAACGTTCACAGGCCATGTCGACACGACATCACGCACAAAAACAGCTGACAAACCATGATGCATACCAGATTCACAGCATGCCTATTTATCTCCACACTTTCAACGGGCTATCGCCATGAGCTTTAAAGTTTTGAGCGCTGAAATTGTACACGAAACCAATACCTTCAACATCTATCCCACAACACTTCAGAGCTTCAGGGACCGCTACCTTCTCGAAGGGGATCGCGCGATTGTCGAACGGGGGGATAAAGACACTGAGTTGGCTGGAATGCTTGATGTCGGTCGGACCTATGGCTGGGACGTCACCCATACTATCAGCGCCGCCGCTGGTCCGGGCGGAGTTGTCACAGGTGACGCATTTAACACGCTGACCGGTCCTTTGATTGCAGCATCGAGCGGCACTTGGGATGGTATATTCCTCGTACTCCACGGTGCGATGGTCACCGATTTCTGCGAGGACGGTGAAGGGGAGATATTGCGCCGTTTGCGGGCAGTCACTGGTCCGGACGTGCCCATTGCGGTCACCCTTGATCCCCACGCCAACGTGAGTGCGGCGATGTGCGCCGACGCGCAAATTCTGGTTTCCTTCACGACCTATCCGCATGTGGATATTCGGGCCACAGGACAGCGCACCGCCGAGCTTTTGCACCGCACTATGTCCTCGGACATATCGCCCGTGACACTGCGTGCGCATCGGCCCATGCTGGAAGAGGCCAATGGTGGCCGCACGGATCAGGGTCCGATGATACAGCGACACGCCCTCGCACGCGCTTTCGAGGCACGTAAAGGCGTCTATGCGATCAGCATCAACGGCGCATTTCCAAATGCAGACATTTTGGAAGTTGGCCCCACTGTCTTAGTCACCTGCGACGGCAACGCAGCAGCGCACCAAAGCATCGCCGAAGCCATTGCAGACGACATCTGGAACCACCGCCATGACGCGCTGAACACCTACCTAAGCTGCACCGAGGCTGCCGCCGTGGCAAAGACATGGAACGGTGACGCGGGTCCTCTCGTCATTGCCGACTACGCCGATAATCCAGGGGGCGGTGCGTATGGGGACGCCACAAACCTGCTGGCAGCATTGCTAGAGGCGGACGTCAAGAATGCGTGTTTTGGCCCTTTGATTGATCCTGTCGCGGCAAAGTTTTTGACCGGTCAGCAGATCGGCGCAAAGGTCACGCTGGATATTGGCGGTGCCACAGCACCCCGGATTGGTGGCAGCCCCTTGCCCGTCACAGGCACGCTAAAATGGACAGGTGATGGCCGCGTTGTCGGCAACGGCCCGATGATGACCGGATTGACGCGCGACTTTGGTGCAACTGCGGTTCTCGAGGTAGAGGGCATCGACATTTTGATTGTTAGCATCCCGCACCAAATGCTCGACCTCAAACAATTTGAGACCTTCGGCATAGATCCTGCCCGAAAATCCGTTGTGGCCCTGAAATCAAAGCAGCATTTCCGCGCTGCCTTTGCGCCAATCGCGGGGCGTATCATTGTGTGCGACAGCGGTGCGCTTTGTACACTCGACTACGCATCGCTCGAGTACAAGAACGTGCCCCGCCCTACCTTTCCGCTGGAATGACGGGGCAGGTATTACACCCTACCCTTTACGCCGCATCTTCTGGCGTGGGCCCTCTTTTGTAATCGTGTCTAGGGACAATGTGTGGTCCATGTTCTTCATTCTATGCTTTAACATCAAGCGGGTAAGCCTGCTTAAATCGCGGAGATACTCTGGTCGGTCAGCCACGTTCACCGCTTCTCCCCGACCTTCGTGATCATACAGGATCGGGGGCAAATCGGCCGCGAATTCCACCAATGTGAATCGTGCGTCCCGCAAAATTGCGAGTGAGGAATCGCTGGGTCCCGTGCCGAGTGCTTCCTCCCAAAGGGTCGGCGCCTCAGGTTCTGCGAAATCAAATTCGGAGAAAGAAAAAGTACGCCAATCATCTGGCACCTCTCCACGCAGCAAAGGTAGCAGCGATCTGCCATCCATCGAATTCGGAATGTCCTGCCCAACCCAATCCAGAATTGTTGGCGTAATATCGATAGTCTCCACTGGCTCCGTCACCACTGCCCCTGCCCGCTCGGCATTGCCCGGCTGGCGGATGATGAGCGGCGTATGATATGCCGCATCATGGACCGTAAACTTGCCCCAGCTGTGCCGATCCCCCAGCATCTCACCATGATCTGACGTAACGATAATCAGCGTATCGTCATATTGACCTGTTCGTTTCAGGAACGCGATTACCCGTCCGATATGCTGATCAACTTCGGTGATGAGGCCGAAATAAAGCGCGCGTAGCGCCTGCACATTCTCGTCGGTAGGCTCCAGATCAGGAAATCCAATAACATTTCCAGCAGGCGTCTTGCTCGCCAGTGTGGGTCCGAAAAACGGATGATTTGCAATTTCATCTGCTGGCGCAGCGTGACGTGTCGGCAGCGGAAGCTGAGTAGGATCATACATGCTGTTGAATGGCGCAGGCACGACCAAGGGGGGGTGTGGACGAATATACGTTAAATGCGCAAACCAGTCGGTCTCTTTATACGCTGGCATCGTCGACAGGAAACGATCGGTCAGAAACGCAGTATCACTGTCCTCAGCGCGGTAGAGAGCCGGATCGTTTATTTTGGGCGCGTCACCCGTAGGCGACACTGGCTCATAGACCTTTGCAAAGGTCTCGAAGTCATAGCCCTGATTAATCAAATGCGAGCGCCAAGGATAAGACATCTCATACCGCATTTCGACGACTTCCTGAAAGCCGGTCATATGGTATTCGTAATTCCGCAACGCAGGATCATTGGCATGATACGCTCGGGGATCTTGTGATGTGTCCGTGTAGCCAAACAGCATCGGCACATAGCCCGCTTTGCGCATCTCAATCGCAATGTTGGGCACATCATGGCGCAGCGGCGTGCCATTCCGGACAGACCGGTGGTTCATCGAATATTGTCCCGTCAAGAGAGACGCACGCGACGGGCCGCAGGGGTTTGTAACTGAAAAGTGCCGCTCAAACGTCACTGCGTCCGCCATCAAGGCGCGCAGATTGGGAAGTTCCAGATGCTCAGACAGTTCACCAAAAACACAATCGGCCCGAAGCTGATCGATCACAATGAACAGGACGTTCTTGGGGCTGCCCATAGGGCGATTCCTTTCCGTAATTCTGACGCTAAATAACGCTCAATAAATTGGATCTGAACAGAGCAAATCGAACTCAACATCCAAAAACTGAGGGGTAACGTGTAAAATAACACAAATTCTCCTATATTTCCGGTCAATTATGTGGGAGTTTGAGGAAAATAATGGAAACTCACCCTCCCATCTATGGAAAAATCGTCCAAACACTCACACCGCGAACTTGAGCTGCTTGATGCATTACATCGGCTGGGTGGATCAGCACGCAGCAGCGAGCTTGCAAAAACATTAGATGTCTCGGAAGAAACCGTGCGCCGCACCATTAAGGCGCTGTCAAAGTCCGGCGTGCTTGAACGTATGTACGGCGGTGCACATTTGACTGGCCCACAGGACGCACCCGGCTTCATGCGGCGGATCGCCAAACACTCGAAGCAGAAACGCGATATTGCTTCAACTGTCGCGGACCATGTGCAGGACGGCATGACGCTGTTTTTGGATGTCGGATCAACAACTGCATTTGTTGCACAACGGCTACGGGACCGCTTCCGCCTTACAGTTGCAACAAATTCAATTGGCGTGGCGCAGGTTCTGGCCAATCACAATGGCAACAATGTGCATCTTCTGGGCGGCGAAATGCAAACAGACGAACGCGGCACATTCGGCTTCGTAACAGAGCAGCAGTGCCGCAGATACGTATATGATTTGGCCATCCTAAGCACGGATGCTTTGTCAGCAACACACGGCTTCTTGAATCTCAACGCCTCCGAGGCGAACCTCGCCGCTGTCGTCGCCAGCGCCTCGTCGCAGGTTTTGGTCGCACTGGATCACCATAAGTTCGATCAGACTGCCCCACATTCCGGCCTACTCCCGCGTTCTGTTGACATGATCGTCACAGATCAGTCTCCGAGCCAAAAGCTGACGAAAGCTATTGATGCTTGGGGCATTCAAATTCATCTCGCAGCCGGAGGCGATCATGCTGTCAAAAACTAATTACGCCGCACATGCGGAGGAAATATCACGATTTGCAGCCAAGGCCGCAATGGGATATTTTCGCGGCCCCCTCGGAACCAAATTCAAGCAAGACAGCAGCCCCGTAACACTCGCCGATAAGGGCGTAGAAACACTTGTGCGCGCCTACCTGAGCACACACTTTCCTGAACACGGCATCTTCGGTGAGGAGCACGGGATTGAGGATGCAGACAAACAGCGCATGTGGATCATCGACCCTATTGATGGCACGCGATCTTTTCTGTCCGGCCATCCGCTATTCGGTTTTTTGCTTGCGCATTTAAACGAGGGCACGCCCGAGATTGGTGTCATTGGAATGCCTGCGCTGGATGAGGTGTTCCTCGGCGTCAAAGGCAAAGGCGCCACCCTGAACGGCACATCTATTAAATGCTCGGATCAGACGCGTTTAGGCGAAGCAATCTTGTATATAAACGAGGGTGAAAAGATCTACGCCGATCGTCCAGCTGTTTTTGACCGCCTCACCCGATCCGGTCAAACCCGCCGGTTCTCCTATGACTGCTACCCTCATGCACTGCTCGCCGCAGGCCATGTCGACGCGGTCGTGGATTATGACCTTCAGCCCTATGATTATTTGCCACTCTCGGTCGTGATCGAAGAAGCGGGCGGCATTATCACAGACTGGGAGGGAAAGCCGCTGACCCTAAATTCCGATGGTCGGGTTTTGTCAGCAGCAACGGCACAAATACATGACCAACTGCTCACATTGGTTGGGCAATAGACCGTGGTAATCCTGAGCTTTCTCGTAAGTGTCGCAGGGGCCACGATGTTGTTGCTGTTTGCCGTACGCCTTGTGCGTACAGGGATCGAGCGTAGCTATGGCGCATCCTTTAAGCGGGTTATGACAGGGCAGCGCAGCGTGGCGGGGGCAAGTGTCGTGGGGATGGTCCTTGCACTTGTGTTACAGAGTTCTGCTGCCGTCGCGTTATTGACCTCAGGTTTCGCCGCGAGCGGGGCGCTTGCATTTGGAACCGGACTGGCAATCGTGCTCGGTGGCGATCTGGGCTCTGCGTTGATCATCTCGGTCCTGTCTGCCGATCTGGACTGGTTGGTGCCCATATTGCTGGCAATCGGCGGCTGGCTGTTTGTGAAAACCGAAACTAAAAAGCTTCGGCAGGCGGGGCGCATCTTGATGGGGGTCGCCCTCATCCTTATCTCGCTGCAATTTTTGCGCGACGCGATGGATCCAATCCGCGAAAGCACCTTCTTGCCCGTAATCTCGGAATACCTTGCGCGCGATTACGTCACAGCCTTTCTCGTCGGTTGCGCTTTGGCATTCTTGATGCACAGTTCTGTTGCTGCGATTTTGATGTGCGTGACCTTGGTCCAAGTGGGCGCACTCCCCTTTGCCGCGGGCTTGTCGTTGGTATTCGGGGCCAATCTGGGGAGTGCGTTCATACCGGTCTGGTTGACCCGTGGCATGGCCCTACCTGCGCGCCGGATAGTATTTTCCAATCTCGTGATGCGCGGAATTTGGGCAATCACCGCCTTATTTGCCACCAATCTGTTCTTGGATACGAATGTGCTGTCTGTAGAGCATAGCGGGCAATCACTGGTCATCGCACACATCGCATTCAATGCGTCGATGGTCATACTGGCACTGCCATTCTGCAATTGGCTCCAAACCCCAGTTGAGCGTTTTTGGCCAGACCAGACAAGCGGTTCAGAGCCACAGATCCCGTCGAGGCCACCCACAGCACTTGACACGTCCAACATCGGCACACCCGCGCAAGCCATATCCTCTCTCAAGCGGGAATTGCTGCGCATGACCGAGCTGGTCGAAGCAATGTTCCATCCGGTCATGACCCTGTACCAGTCTGGTGAAAAGGGCGCGATCAGGTCTGTGCAAGAACTTGATCAGGAGGTGAACGATTGCCTCGCCAATATTCGTGGCTTTGTGGCGGGTATCCCAAGTGAAATGATGGACAAAGAGAGCCGCAACATGGCCCGTGAGATGCTTGAGTACGCCGTCCGCTTAGAAACCGCTGGCGATGTTGTCGCTGCGCGCCTGATGGTATTGGCAGGAAACCTCAACAAAGCAGATGCGACTTTTTCCGGTGAAGGCTGGCTAGAGCTACAGCAGATGCACGAAAACATTCTGGCAAACATAAAACTGGCATCGAATGTTCTCATCTCTGATGATCTTGAGAGTGCCCGCATGTTGAACATGGAAAAGACCGAGATCAAACACGCCGAGCGCAGGAGCCGCAAAAGACATTTCAAACGCCTGCAATCGGGTATGGCAGAAAGCCTCGCAAGCAGTGACATTCATCTCGAGACCTTAAGGGCGTTTCGCGATTTCAACAGCAACATAGCTGCGGTCGCAACGCCGATCCTCTATGCAAACGGCCAGTTATTGGAAACACGGTTGATTGAAGAAATGTCACCACCGAAAAAGACGCCGTGATGGTATATTTCAAAACCGTAATCAGTCTACCGCTTCTACGCCAGCAAGATAGCGTCGCCGCCTGCCCCCCTGAGTTGGCCGAACACTATGGCACTCACCACCATACTGATGGAAACTAGAGGACCAAAATGTCCCTACCAATCATTGCGCTTATTTTATCGGCGGCCCTGCTCCACGCTGTTTGGAACGCCATCGTTAAGACAGCCATAGACCGCACAACAACACTTGGGTTGGTCGCGTTTGGTCACGTCTTGCCAGGTGCGGTGATGGTCGCCATCCTGCCACTACCTACCGCCGAGAGCTTTATCTACATTGCGCTGTCGACCATTGTTCACTTCGGCTATTTCTACTTACTGGGGCGCGCCTACCAACATGGCGACCTGAGCGTTGTCTACCCTATCGCCCGTGGTATCGTGCCGGTGCTCGTCTCTCTATGGGCATGGCTGCTGCTTGGTGAAGTGCTGCCCTTTGCCGTTTGGTGCGGCATCGCCCTGATCATCACAGGTATTCTGTTGAGCAGTTGGAACGTTTTGAGATCAGGGGTTGGAACTTCGGCATTGGTATTATCGCTGGGGACAGGGTTTTGCATTTCAATCTACTCTTTGGTTGACGGCGTTGGCGTTCGTATATCGGGAAATACGCTCAGCTATTGGGCGTGGGGGGCGTTCTTGCACCTCTTCATCGCAAGCTTTGCAGGCTGGCGCAGACGTCAGACATTGCTCCACTTGCCAGCGCGGGTTTGGGCATTGGGAATCGCGGGTGGTATGGTTTCGATGACAGCTTACGGTCTTGTTCTCTACGCAAAGAACTTTGCCCCCCTCGGGGCGGTTTCAGCATTGCGCGAAACCTCTGTGATATTTGCAACATTGATCGGCTACTTCGTCCTCAAGGAGGGGAACTGGAAACGTCGGTTTGGCGCCGCAGTATTGATGGCTTTCGGAATCGCAGTTATCGGCCTGAACGCCTGAACGCCTCCCCGACGGAGATCGTACAATGCCACCTTGCCAGTTCGAGTAGTGGAAGCAATCGGCCCGAACAGGACATTCGAACAAGGTGTGGCGAATGGCGGAAAGGCATCGTACGCTACCACTCGACGCCCGCTTCCTGATGAGGGAGTATTAGGCAAGGAACAGGGCGACGGCAGGTGAGGGTTTTCCCCGAATTGTTAAGTAACCAACCTTGCGTAGGGGAAGTATAGTCAATGCAACAGACGAGTTCCGATTGGTTGAAGACGGCCTTGCTGCTCCTTACGGTCGGGGGACTTCTGTCCGGCTTGGCCTTGTATCTCACAGGTATGAGACAAGGTGCGGACATTGCGTGGATTGTCGGTGTTCTTCCAGTATTGCTTGCTCTTCTGGTCGAAATTCTGCGCAGCCTTTGGCGAGGCGAAGTCGGGTTGGACATCGTTGCTGCTTTGTCGATGACCGCCGCCCTAACCTTTGGCGAAACGCTGGCGGCAGCAGTCGTTGCTGTAATGTACTCTGGCGGTACATTTCTCGAAAGCTTTGCAGAGGGACGTGCCCGACGTGAGATGAAGGATCTGTTGTCGCGTGTACCACGTGCCGCTACCCGTTATCGGGATGGCACCATCGAGGAGGTGCCATTGGATGACATCCAGCTCGGTGACCTGCTTCTAATCCGGCAGGGCGACGTTGTGCCGGTGGATGGTTTGGTAGCGTCAGACGCAGCCTTCGTCGACACCTCAGCCATGACTGGTGAATCGCTGCCGGTGCGTCTGTCCCGCGGATCAGAGGCCGTGAGCGGTTCTACAAATGCAGGTGAGCCATTCGATTTGACCGCGACACACCTTGCCAAAGAAAGCACTTACGCCGGAATTGTGCGTTTGGTCGAGGAAGCACAACGCTCCAAGGCACCAATGTCACGGCTGGCGGACAAATGGTCGCTGGGCTTTCTGGCCGTGACTGTCACAATTGCCATTGCCGCGTGGTTGATCACCGGAGATCCGATCAGGGCCGTAGCGGTACTGGTAGTTGCGACACCCTGCCCATTGATTTTGGCTGTTCCGGTCGCTCTGGTCGCAGGCCTATCCCGCGCGGCACATTTCGGCGTTTTGATAAAGGGCGCCGGGCCGCTTGAGACGATGGCGCGGGTTCGGACCCTTATCCTCGATAAGACTGGTACACTGACGGACGGGAGACCGCAGATCGTCTCAATCAACAGCCCCAACGGCATGACAGAAAGCGAAGTTCTACGCTTTGCCGCGTCCCTCGATCAGGCATCAAAACACCCCGTCGCACAGGCCGTCGTTGCGGCAGCAAAGGCGCGTGGCCTCGTTCTGCCCGTCCCTTCGGAGATTGCTGAAATCCCTGGTGAGGGGGTCATGGGTATCATCGAGGGACACAAAGTAATCGTCGGCGGTCAGGACTTCGTGGCGCAACGTATCGCGCAACCTTTGGAGGACCATCCTGTCGGTGCGGCCGGATCTGTTCTTGTCGCGGTAGCGGTCGATGGCCAAATAGCCGGGCATCTTGTTATGGCCGATCCGCTGCGAGAAGGCATCAGCGCTATGCTTGCTGGGCTGCGCCGCGAAGGTATCGACCGCATTCTGTTGGCGACAGGTGACCGCGCAGCGGTGGCAACGCACGTGACTGAGGGCCTCGGGCTTGACGGGCTTCATACGGGGCTGACACCTGATCAGAAAGTACAACTGGTCCTGTCCGAACGTAAGAACGGTCCCGTGATTATGATAGGCGATGGTGTGAACGACGCGCCTGCGCTCGCCGTTGCAGACGTAGGAGTTGCCATGGGCGCGCGTGGCGCGGCTGCCGCGTCTGAAGCGGCGGACGTTGTGCTACTGGTTGACCGGATAGACCGGATCAGCTCGGGGATCGAAGTTGCACGCGGCGCAAGGCGGATCGCCGTCCAAAGCGTCGCTGTCGGGATCGGATTATCGGTTTTAGGCATGATTGCGGCTGCATTTGGCTACCTAACGCCGGTGCAAGGGGCGCTGCTGCAAGAGGTAATCGACGTGGCGGTCATCCTGAACGCGTTGCGCGCTCTATGGATCAAACCTCATAGCTTGACGCAGGGACAGGAATAACGCGCCAGTTATTCATCCTGCAAATCGTTCTCTTCCCTTGGGCCTGTTTCGCGGCCATCAAGCCCATGAAAAATGTTGCCATTGCAGAACGCAAGTTCGTCCAGATCGCCTCACTCAGCCTTACTGTGAACGGCAAACGTTCGCACAGCAGACCTTGATGTTTATCGCAGCGGATTGCAGCTTCTGTCCATGTTGCTCTCAACAGCGTTCTAGTCCAGCACAGCATCACTCTTTTCCATGGCACGTGCTCCATACCCACTTCTTGCCGCTGGCTGCGATCTCAAACGTTCTGTATCAAAAGCGGTTAGCAACAGGTTTAAATGTTTGATAGCCGCCGCAACAGCAGCTTATCAACACTGAAGACATAAGTATCGGTCTGGCTGCTTGGCGGACATTTATACCCTCGATTGCATATCGTTTTATCGCTCCCCAATTCCGTAGCGGTTTCTCCTGAACCACCATTTTGAAATCACGCAAGAGCGCTTGGAAACAGCGTGCAAGGTTGTAGACTGTCGCAGTATACAAGGAGACGTGGAAGTGAGAAATACCATAGCGTGTTTGGGAGTAGCGATCGCCTGCTTGATAGCTTACCTCTCTTTATGGCCTGTATCGGTGCGCCCTGTCTCTTGGGAAGCTCCTGAAAATGCAGGATACACTGGGGATTTCAGACAGAACAATCGTCTCGAAGCACTTGAGCTGATTGCGCTTGATGGTCGGATCGGCCCCGAAGATGCCGACGTCGGGCCAGATGGCCTTATCTATCTTGCGACCCACGAAGGTGAGATTTTGCGCATTGGAGACGATGGCGCGGTTTCATCATTTGCGCAGACACAGGGTCGCCCTCTCGGAATAGAATTCGGTGCTGATGGAACGCTCTTCGTGGCAGATGCCTATCGCGGGCTACTGGCCGTGGATGGACAGGGGCAGGTTACTTTGCTCAGCAACCAAGCCGAGGATGGAAGTCCTATCCTTTATGCCGACGACGTTGATGTTGCGACAGATGGAACCGTTTATTTTTCAGATGCCTCAACACGATTTGGTGCCGAAGCTGATGGTGGAACGTTAGCCGCTTCAGTCTTGGACCTTGTTGAGCACTCCGCGAACGGACGAATTCTCAAATATGATCCGGCCTCTGGCAAGACGACTATTTTCGCCGACGGATTGAATTTTGCCAATGGAGTTGCTGTCGACGAGGAGAGCGGTGCGGTGCTTGTAGTCGAGACTGGGGCGTATCGGATCTGGCGTTTCCCTACCGATGGCAGCGCAGGGCAGATCATTCTGGATAATCTGCCAGGCTTTCCAGACAATATTAACAATGCAGCGGATGGCACATTCTGGGTAGGCCTTGTCAGTCCGCGAAATGCCATTATGGACAAACTGTCCAAAACCCCATCCCTGAGGCGCGTCATCATGCGCTTGCCAGATGCGATGAAACCCGCCCCGACGCGCTATGGCTTCGTGCTTCGTATGGACGCCGAGGGTAATGTGCTGGAAACACTTCAGGATCCCACAGGAAACTATGCACTAACAACTGGAGCAGTCACACTGCCTGATGGGCGTATTGTAGTGACATCTTTGACCGAACCAGTCTTGGGCCTACTCAATTATACAGCGGGTGATTGACGGCACCAATGATGTGAATCCATTCCGTCAGAGCTCCCACTTATTCAGAGCGCAAACTTAATGAGGTCAAATGACCACTCAGTGACCATCATCAAGCTGAAACGATATACAACCATCGGCGGCACTCGAAATTCTGTACACTTGAGAAAGACGGGCTGAGGTTTGGCGCAGACGGATTTACGTGCGCCCCTCAGACGCCCCGAATGAGACTTCAGCCGAGCTGTGAAAAACCTGACTGCCTCCTATCAGAAAAGCCTCACCGCAATTTTTTTCGCCATTTCCCTTGGTATACTATTACGGCCAAGGATTTGGCTTCATCAGGTCCGCAATCTCAAACTGTTATCGTCGGGTTCTTCTCCATATCCGCCATGCCATATAGCCGACCAGAGCAATCGCTGATGTAGCGGCGATATGGCGAGGGCGGATTCCTTGCCCCGTCGAAGGTTCGTCGCCATGCTGGTATCGCGGATCCATAATGCCAGTATCGGCCAACACCGCGCTACGCATGGTAGTCTCTCTCTCACAAATCGTGCGAAGCCCGCGCCCGCTAGGTCCGTTCAGCTTTTCGATCGCGGCAATAAGTGCGCCCTCTTGCGCAAGGACCGCTTCGAATTCCTCGGGGCGCACCCCCAGATGCTCGGACAACAATCGCGCCCGAAATCCTGCGATCAAATCGCCCTGCTTTTCGACCACGACATTGCATTCCGTATCGAATCCCATTGAGCGGTTATTGATATTCGCCGATCCTATGTGCAGTGCGGATGTATCAACGATGAATACTTTGGCGTGCACATAAATTGGTTGCCCCGCCGTAGTGACGGGAAAGTAGATGCGAAAACGGCTCTCATGATCGGCGGCTCTCAGGTGGGCCAGCATCCTGTCGCGTTGCTCGTGCATGGCGTCATCCTCGAATGCCGACAGTGCATATTTCGGATTTATGACGACCACCTGCGGCCCGCCCTCCTCTCTCAGGCGCTCTTCCAACGCCGCGCAAATAGAGTCACAGGCGAAATACTGCGATTCAATATAAATGCTCTCGCGCGCCGTTCTGATGCCATGCAGAAATGATTGCTCGATCTCATTAATTAACGGAGCATTATCGAACGGCGGTACAGTCCGTGCGAGGGCAACGTCCACATCGAATGCATCAACCTCGAGGTCGCTTGGCCAAATGGAACCCTTGGAGAACGCAGGTGCCTCCAGAACCTCCCCGCGCGCACGCTCCCATCGCTCTCGGGCCAGAGTGCCCAATGCTCTTGCAGCATCCCCTGACACCGCCGAGGTTGTGTCATGCCAAGGCTCGGAGGGTGTCCCGTTCTTTTTCACACGACGCGGATCGTCTGGCAGATGTTCGGATGTATCCCATCTATCCTCTGTCATATCGATCCCGCCGCAGAACGCGACACTGTCATCAGCCACCACGATCTTTTGGTGGTGACACGCGCCAAAAGGGTGGTGGCCGTCCAGCGCAACATGAGTCCGTTCGCTGCCAAAAGCGGCAAGCACCGCAGTAGGCAGTAAACGCCCCGGGGCCACAAGAACCGATCCGTTCCACTTAAGCATGTAAATATGAAGCTCACTGTTTCGGTTCAGGACCTCTTCAATGAAGGGACCCAACTTGTTCGGAAAACCGTCTGGCGCGCAGCCCTCTTCATCGCTTGCTTCTGGCACCATTTCGATCTCGAGATCGAAATCCCAACCAATTAAAAGCAGCTGCGTTTGCGCCGCGATCATAACCTTGCGCAGAGTAAGAAAATAGTCGCAGGCATCGACAATCAGCGCAAACTTCTCCGCGCGCTCGACACACCGGTAACGATCGTGTTCCGTCTCATTTTGCTTTTTGGGCAAGTCTCTGGCCACTTAAAGTATCCAATTGTCTTGGGGCGCGGTTTTGGATGGTTCATTAGACATAACAGATTGAATGCCCGTTGGTTCCCCCAAAACTACTTTGACAACCGACACAGAAAAAATACGTCAGAGAAGGCACGTTACTCTGGCGGACTTATTCACCAATCGTATCACGGTGTGTCGATCAACAGCTAGATGAGTTTCACCCATGTATCAGGGAGCGACATCGCAGCGACGGTCTTATCCTTGGCGACAAAGTCGCGCACGGTTTGTACGGCGGTCTCATTTACGCGGAGGATATCGGAATTGATTTGGCCGCGAGGGAAGACCACGGCAATATAGTCCTCGACCTTGACGTCGCGAAGTTCAAGTCGGCCTTGACGCTCCACGCCCAATCATCGGTGTTCCACCCTTTGATGGATGCGCGGTCTGGGGTGGCAACATGCACGGTTGAACCAGCCTCTGTAAGCTAACTTTTTGGGGCCTTCCAATTTACTTTGATCGAATTTGTTTATGGTCAGAATAAGTATTCTCCTATTTTTAATTGCAGGCATATCCTTCTCCTTTTGTGACTGGAAATTTTACGCCCCTCCCTGTGAGTAAATTCCAAATCGATCATTCGAACATCATACCTCAGCATCAAACGATAATCCCCTCATCCGCAGCTATGTCTCTATTTTCAGGCACGCCTTCGGCTTGAATTATCGGTTTCACGGTCAATCCGATGAATCATAAGCGAGACGCGCAGGCGGCGGCGTTGCATTTTCCATCAACTGTCCAAAGGAAAAAGCGCCGCGAATCGTGACCCAACTCCTAACCATGTTGCCTGAGATGCAGATTTAAAATCCCTGCGTCTGTTGGAGCTTTGATCCAATTGCCGCAAGGTCACCATCTAATATTTCAGCACATCTGCATTGCCTTGCGCTCATGTCATGGGCATGGGCCGCCGCTATTTGACTTTGAGTGTTGCATTGTGTTTTCTAATTTTTAGATAATTGCACCTTTGTCGCTGGAGCAAAAGTTTATGCAATGCCTTCAAGAAGTAATCAGCACTTTCAGATTGATGGTTAATGGAGCGGTGCAATAAAAGTTTTCGGTGTTTTCTAAAGGCCGCGCAGTTCGTTGCGAAAATACAAAATAAGAATGGAAAATGAATGTCATTAATTATTACCGGTGTTTTCGACGGACCGCTTACTGGGGGGCTTCCCAAAGGAATAGAGCTGTATGTTACAGCAGATATTGCCGATCTTTCCAATTATGGTATCGGGTCTGCAAACAATGGCGGGGGATCGGATGGTCAGGAATTTACATTCCCGGCAGTTGCGTCCGCCGCTGGTACATACCTCTACATTGCATACGAAGCAGTCGAGTTTGAAACGTTTATGGGGTTTGCACCGGATTTCACGGGCAGCGCGGCAAATGTTAACGGTGATGATGCTTTTGAACTCTACGAAAATGGCGTAGTGATCGACACCTTTGGCGACATCAACGTCGATGGAACCGGGGAAGCGTGGGAATATCTGGACGGTTGGGCAGCTCGAAATCCCGGCACGTCAGCCAGCCCAACGTTTGATATCAGCGACTGGTCCTTTTCCAGCCCAAATGCTTGGGATGGCGAAACAACTAACGCTGCTGCGACTACCCCTTTTCCAACGGCGTCCTACGGTGCAGTTGCTCCACCGCCGCCAACGCCCACATTCGTCATCAATGAAATTGATGCAGACCAGACCAGCACAGACACTGCGGAGTTCATTGAGATCTATGACGGTGGCGTTGGGAATGCGTCATTGGATGGCTTGTCCGTTGTCCTGTTCAACGGAAATGGCGAAGCCGCCTACGACACGATTTCATTGAACGGTCTGACAACGGACGCTGACGGCTACTTTGTTATTGGATCGGCAAACGTCGCAAATGTTGATCTAGTCGCATTTACTTCTAACGGAATGCAAAACGGCGCTGATGCAGTCGCCCTTTACACAGGAACGCCCCCTACAACGGCAACAACCGAAAACCTCGTCGATGTCATTGTGTACGGTACAGGCGATGCTGATGATGCTGAATTGCTCACCGCACTCGGGCAAACCGTCCAATATGACGAGAGTGCGAACGGCGCGAAAGACACCGAAGCACTGGCGCGCGAAACCGATGGGACTGGTGCGTTTATCGCCCAAGCGCCCACTCCGGGCCTCTCAAACTACATCCCGCCACCGGTAGCGATCAACGCACTAATTTCAGAGATTCAGGGCAGCGGCGGAACTGGGGACACGGCCGTCATTGGCGTAGACGACCTTAGCCCCCTTAACGGCCAAATCGTTACAGTTTCAGCGATTGTAACCGCCGATTTTCAAGATGGCTTGTTCGGCACTCAGGGTGACTTGGATGGCTTCTACATTCAGGAAGAAGAGATCGACTATGATTTCAACGACCTGTCATCAGAGGGCATCTTCATTTTCGACGGAGCAGCCCCAGCACTCGACGTGCAAATCGGCGATCTGGTTGAGGTTACCGGTACCGTCGTAGAGTACTTTGGCCAGACCCAGATTTCGGCAACTGGAATTACCGTAGTTGCATCAGATCAACTCGTTCCTGACGCAGTCGAGGTGACCTTCCCCACTGCAAATATAATGGACAACGGAAGCGGGAACTTTGTCGCCAACCTTGAGGCCTATGAAGGCATGTTGGTGAACATCACCCAAGCCATGACCATCTCCGAGATGTTCAACCTTGACCGTTTTGGTCAATACAATGTCACCTCTGATGGTCGCCTTGTGCAGTATACCCAAGTCAACGATCCAGATGGCACCGGCTATGCTCAACACCTCAAGGATGTCGCGGCCCGCACGTTGGTATTGGATGACGGTATTTCTGCGCAAAACCCTGATCCGATCACGATTATCGATGGAAACGATGGTGTGCTTGATGCGGCTGATAATTTCCGCATGGGTGACACAATTTCTGGGATCACTGGCATCATCGATTATTCATTTGGTGAATTCAGGATCCAAGCCGCTGAAGGCCAGTATGCTGAGGTGAACGACCGGCCTGAAGCAGTTGCTGATTTGGGGGGCAACTTCAAAGTCGCCAGCCTGAATGTCCTCAACTATTTCACCACCATCGATGAAACTGGCGTGACGACGGACAATGGGTCAGAACCACGCGGCGCTGATTCAGCAGCCGAACTCGAGCGGCAGGCCGAAAAAATTGTGAATGCAATAGTCGCGTTGGATGCGGATATTCTGGGCCTGATCGAAATTGAAAACGACTTTGCGGGCGCAGATTTTGCCATCAAAGACCTCGTTGACCGCGTCAATGCAGAGCTTGGCGCGACAGTATATGGTTTTGTCGATCCACGACAGGAATTCATCGGTAGTGATGCCATCGCTAATGCACTGATCTACAAGGTCGATAATGTCGCTCTGAAAGGCGATATGGCGATCTTGGAAACCTTCGAGGGCCGCGATTTCATTGACCCGCTCAATGCTGGTCGCGGACTTAACCGTCCCGCAATCGCTCAAACCTTCGAAGACGTCAACACGGGACAGACCCTTACCGTCTCTGTGAACCACCTGAAATCCAAAGGGTCACTCTCAGGTCTTGCCGCCGATGAAGATCAGCTCGACGGTCAGGGCAATAACAATGCAACACGGACCGAAGCGGCCGATATCCTCGCAGCGTGGCTTGCCAGTGATCCGACCGGACAAGGGTCTGCGCATTCGTTGATTTTGGGCGATTTGAATGCCTATGCAAAGGAAGATCCCCTCGGCGTTCTGGCCGATGCGGGTTATATTGATCTTGCTGCACAATCACTGGGTGATAGCGCCTATTCCTACGTCTTTGATGGTCAAATCGGGACGCTGGATTACGCGCTTGCCAACGCGGCCCTTAATGCCAGCGTTGTCGGCGCCTTTGAATGGCATGTGAACGCAGATGAAGCTGATGCGTTTGATTACAATCTGGATTTCGGGCGCAATCCAACCCTATTTGATGGCAGCACAGCTGCACGGAACTCGGATCATGATCCCGTGATTATCAGCTTCGATTTCGACCTCTTCTTCAATTCGATCGTTGGTACAAATCTTGCAGACGTATTGAGAGGAACAAGTGGACGCGACAGCATCGAAGGCCTCGAAAGCGGGGACATTCTGATTGGTTTCGCAGGGGATGACGTAATGATTGGCGGTACCGGAAACGACCGACTGATCGGCGGCATCGGCGCAGACACGTTGTCGGGGGGCGATGGCATCGACGCGCTGCTTTATACTAACTCGAATGCCGCAGTGACCGTCGATCTAAATGTCGATAGTATCTCGGGCTTGCAGTCTGCATCTGGTGGCGACGCAACTGGCGATGAAATCCAAGGCTTCGAGAATGTGCGCGGCTCTAACTTTAACGATGTCCTTATAGGCAACGACGAGCGGAACTTTCTGTTTGGAGAGGGTGGAGACGACGACATCTTCGGCGGGGAAGGTAACGATGTCATCCGCGGCGATGCTGGCGCTGACACGCTATCGGGAGGTGGTGGCGTCGATTGGCTGCAATATATCGGTTCAGACGCGGCTGTTACCGTCGACCTGAATGTCGATAGTCTCTCGGGTTTGCAGACCGCATCTGGCGGCCACGCGACAGGTGATGAAATCCAAGGCTTCGAGTATGTGCGCGGCTCTAACTTTAACGATGTCCTAACCGGCAACGAAGAGCGGAACTCCATGTTTGGCGCGGGCGGAGACGACGACATCTTCGGCGGTGAAGGTAACGATGTCATCCGCGGTGGTGCTGGCGCTGACACACTATCTGGCGGAGATGGCGTCGATTGGCTTCAGTATGTAGGTTCGAATTCCGGTGTGATGGTCGACCTAGAGATTGATGTCAGTACTGGTCTGCAAACAGCATTTGGCGGCGATGCGGAGGGTGATGCGATCTCAGGTTTCGAAAATATCCTCGGGTCGAGCTTCGTAGATCATCTGTTTGGCGACGCCGGGCGCAATATAATTCACGGCGGTGATGGAGATGACATCCTGTCAGGCATCACCGGCGACGACATCCTTCATGGCGGTGCTGGCGCTGACATATTCTTGTTCTTCACTGACGTGAATGCGGCAGGGAATTTGGAAGTCGGCGGCGGATCAGTTGCTCGTATTCTCGACTTCAATTCTGCTGAAGACGATATTGTCTTCGCATATCCCATCGACCTGGATATCCCGTTCATAGGAGGACCCGAGAACCTTGTATCAAACGCAACGGGGCAAGCCGAAGCAGTCGATCAAAATTTGATCTACAACACCACTACAGGCGAACTCGCCTTCGATCTTGATGGAAGCGACCTTGACTATGAAGCAACGGTATTCGCCGATCTTGGTCTCGGCGTCGTCCTTACCGCAGCTAACTTCGACCTTATCTAAGCTGCGTATGCATGGACGGGGTGAAAGTACCCGTCCATGCAATATTACCACCTAGATTTACCAAAGAGCTGCCGCCCACGGGCCAATTCTCAATTGGCCAGCCTCACCTGAGGAAGTTAACAATGTATGGCGCTAAGATCTGAGCATATTGTTGGCTCGAACCACGCGGAGCTTTGCTCTCGAAGGCACAATCCCAATAGAACGGCGGTGACTCTTGACCCGCTGTAATAGAACTGAATACGCAAGCAGACATGCTGTTCTTGTTCGACTCCGATTCCGAAAGAAACCGCGCCGCGGGCATACCACGCTTTTAAGGAAACGGTGGATCATGGCACCTCAAATCAAACTGCTCGGCTTGGCCACACTGGTTATGTGCCGGAACCTTGCGACCTTCGCACAACGAACTTACGACGGCCAGCCACCGATGTCGGAAGGCGTCAGGCCTTAAGTGAAGCGCTGCGGGCCAGCATGGGTGACACCAGTACTCTGATCGAGAGTGTGCCGATCCTCGACAGCGCGGCCTTGGGAAAGAGATCATGGTGGAAGCCACAAGTCGCGAGACCGATGAAGGCTTCGACGAATTGGTCCGGCTGTTAAAAGTCGGCGACTATAACAGCACCGATTAAAAGGCGGGGAATTCGTCTTACAACACTATATTTGCAGTCTTCGCCCCCCCCTGCAACAACTGACGTTCGGGAGTTGCATCACAGTGGGCGCCATATGGCTTTCGCGAGCACCTACTTTGGTGGGAAACTGGCAGGCGTAGGTGAGATCATCGAAACAAGAAGCGCAACCTAGATGTAAAAATACATACCCGAATTGCGTAACACGTATCTCGGGTACTCTGACACGCATCAGGTCAGCGCCGAAGACGACTAGTTCGGGCCCACGGGCCTTCGCCCTGAATAGAACTCTCGTTGCAATCGAACAAGATGACCAGCAAGTTAGGCGGCCAAATCAAATGGCCTGCCGCGCTTCCATGTTCGCACTGGCAATGCATGTCGTTGCCACTGTGGCCGTTCACGCACATGCCCTGCCCGACAGCTTGCCGTTACTGCGTCAGGAAGGAAGCGCGTTAATCCTGATATTCGAGGTTGCGAAAGAAGACCTCATAGTAGCCGCCGCCGACCTCAATACGTTAAAGCAAGAGAAGCCCAACGAACCGTTATCGCAACAGATGGCTGAATGAATGGCCCGCTATCTCAGCTTCGCCTTTCAGTGATTGAAGACGGTGTGCAACGCACCATGGCAATCGAGGCAATTACATGCTGCGGTCAGCAGAAGTCCGCAATCATCGTACCACTGAGCAATAGCAAGGTTAGCATCTAGGATGCCGCAAAGGGCATCTCATTGAATCTCTGGCCTACTGGGCAGGACTGGGAACCGATTCTCAGGAGCATTTCAGACGAGCCGTAGCGCCCTCATTCCATGCGCGCGTTAGATCACGACGCAGGCAGACGCACGAAGGCGGGCCTCTTAATCATACAGGAATCCATAAACAAGAAACTTTACAACAACCAAAGATTGAACTTTTTGAATTAAGCCATTAAACGTAAGATGTTATATTAGATCTCGTTAAAGCTATTTTTAGGAAATTTTTTATGTCACATCCAGTAGACATTCATGTTGGCCAGAGACTCAAGGCGCTTCGCAAGCTACGCCAGCTCTCTCAAACTGACCTTGGAAAGGAACTTGGGCTTTCGTTTCAGCAAGTTCAAAAATACGAATCAGGGTCGAACCGGATTTCCGCCAGTCGCCTTTTCGAAGTTGGTCAATTTTTGAATGTGGCGCCCGAGTATTTCTTCGAAGGCATAAACAGCAAAAATGAAGCGCCAGAAACAACACCAGCAGATGATGCCATTGCAATGGCCCTCTCCTACATAGGAGACCAGGAAACAAGAGACAAAATTCTGAGCTTCATCGAGAGCCTGCCAGAATCCAAAAGCCGAGCATCGGTATAGTACAGCGCGGCTTTTCGGCGATGGCGAACCGTAAAGATTACGGTCCGCCAAGGTTCTCTTATCAAGCAGGTTCGATCAAAGAAGCCTGATCCCAATATCGCGGCGCAGACATTCAGCTACTCAGGTGAGCAGCTTCGCTTCCTTGAGCACATGATTCAATCGCTGCGCAGCCTCAAGCTCCGCAAGCGTCGAAGCGTCCGCAATCTGATCTTCGCAATACTCCTCCAGCAGCGTGTGGGCGCTCCGCTGAACAACTTTCGGTGCTTTCTTTGCAGAACCTTTGAACAAGACGCCGTCATCAGACAGTGCTTCTGCCCTCGCCGCATCAACGAAAACGGAACCTTCTATACCCGCAAACTGACGGGTTTTGTTGATACGCTCATCGGTACAGTCAAGAAGTGCTGCCATTGCTTTAACTTTGCCCATCGGTGTCGTTTTGCCGACATACCCGTAGGGCGCGCAGTCAGATCGCTTCAACACACGGTTCATCACGGGATCAATCACTGTGATGATATCTGAAATACCCGAATCCCGCGCATACTCTAGTGAGGCGGACATCAGCTCGCAGGTTGCGTAACTAATAGAGCCATGAACCTTTCCGCCACCCAAGATTTCCGTGTCGACACAGAACCGCGTTGATTCCCACAGGGTCGCACTGCGAAGCGGCGGTTCTCCATCCAGAATAGAGGAAAACACGTCCGACAGCATATGGGGGCCAGTGGTCTGGAGCGCACGAACACACGAAACGACATTATTGTCGTCGTCGACACCGATAACATACGCTGGGTCCAGCGCGTCAAACTGATCGATCTCACGTCCATCCTGAATGTCGACTTCCCAGCCGAGGCGTTGCCCGAAAACCCGAGCGCGCAACTCAAACATCTTGTCGAGAAGCCGTGAATAGCGGTGCCGATTCGTACCATCGATTACTATGATCATCTTTTTCTTCCCCTTTTATTAAGGAAAGGATCGTACGTATCCGCACTGCTTACTATTGGGGAAAACCCGTAGTGCCGCTATTAGACCGGAAAAATCAATCTACGCCCGATTGCACGCCCCACCGCTTGCGCAGTTGTGAGCGCCGAAAGCTTGCTTCGGCTTGAGCGTAAATGCACTTCGACGGTTCGATTTGAAATCGACAGAATATCCGCAACGTCCTGCTGCGACTTACCTGCCGCAATCCACTGCAAAATTTCTTTCTCGCGCACTGACAGCAACGGCTGCATAAGCTTATGACTCAATACGTTCGTCTGCATAACGTGGTCATGCATGTGCACAGCAGTAACCTGTAGATCCCCAAGGATCTTGCGTTTCAGCAGGCCCCATTCTCTATCTGAGCAATCACGTGTGACGCTAAACAGGCCGATGTCTCCGTAAGGTCCCCGCACCGGAATGGTAAGGCCCTGCTTGGAAATGCGGAAGTCGCTCGCCGCTTGAAAGACATTTTCGAAAGCTTCCTCACCGCGCAACCGCTCCCAATCGACTGGCGCAATACTGCGCGCGCCCATAAGCAGCGTTGGGTCTTTATGCTGAAACCCACTTTTTACATAGTGGGCTTGCCATTCGTCAGGGTAGTTAACAAAGCCATGCACAGTCCGCGCGATAGGGTCCACCCCTGCATAGGCTGCATAATCAAGCTCATGTTTTTCGCATACAG
Source organism: Sulfitobacter sp. (assembly GCA_036964385.1). Lineage (GTDB taxonomy): Bacteria > Pseudomonadota > Alphaproteobacteria > Rhodobacterales > Rhodobacteraceae > Sulfitobacter. The sequence continues at coordinate 25,053 of JBALTK010000013.1, forward strand.
AATCGAGCAACTCCCTAAAGTTGCTTTGAGGAAATGGCTGCTTGCTGAGATCGACGACGGACATACTTGATCGTATGTCAATCTGCGGCTGGGCGCCACAAATATTGTTCTTCTTGCAATTAAGGTCCCCCCATAAATTTACGACGAATTGCCGCGATTACGCAAAAATGGCAACCACCCAGAATGCTGCGGCGAATAAAACCAAACCATCCTAAGACGTTATCCTGCCTATCCAAACAAAGGACTGCCAGCTCTCCCAACGTTAGACAGTCGGGTTACAGCAGCACGGAAATCCCCAATGCATCGGGCGATAGCATACCTCCACGCAGGCGGGGCGAATCACCTGTTCTGGCTGCTCCATTGGCGACACGGCATGCCTTTTTTGCCAAAGCAGAGCGGCGTGCGGCCAAGGCTGACATGCTCTGGTCAACCTTCACCGCACTTCACAATACCTTGCGAGGTTCATGCCTGATCTTGAGGTCACGCATGAACCTCGCAAAACTCTTACTCAGCAGCCTCAAGGTAATCATCCATCGGCGGACAGGTGCAGCTTAGGTTTCGATCCCCCCAAACATTGTCCACACGGTTAACGGGCGGCCAGTATTTATCGACGCGAAACGCCCCCGGAGGAAAGCAGCCTTGCTCGCGGGTGTATGGACGATCCCAGTCTTTCACGAGGTCCTCCATCGTATGCGGCGCGTTCTTGAGCGGGTTGTTGTCCCCGTCAATCTTACCGTTCTCGATATCCGCAATCTCCGCACGAATAGCGATCATTGCATCACAAAAACGATCCAGCTCGGCCTTGGTCTCGGACTCTGTAGGTTCGATCATCAGCGTCCCTGCCACAGGCCAACTCATCGTCGGCGCGTGAAAACCGCAGTCCATCAGACGCTTGGCAATGTCGTCCACTGTCACATGCGCACTCTCGGCAAAGGGACGCGTGTCGATGATGCACTCATGCGCGATACGCCCTGTCGGCCCTTTATACAGAACCTCGAACGAGCCCTCCAAACGCTTGGCGATGTAGTTGGCATTCAAAATCGCCACTCGCGTCGCCTGCGTGAGGCCATCGCCGCCCATCATCAAACAATACGCCCACGAGATCGGTAGCAAAGATGGCGAGCCAAAGGGTGCCGCAGAAACAGCTCCTTCACCGCTCGTCGGATCACCGGGCAGATGTTCGATCAGATGCGCCTTCACACCAATCGGCCCCATGCCAGGACCACCGCCACCATGCGGAATGCAGAATGTCTTGTGCAGGTTCAGGTGGCTCACATCACCGCCCAGATCACCCGGTCGTGACAAACCCACCATGGCGTTCATATTAGCCCCGTCGATATAGACCTGCCCCCCGTTGGCATGGGTGATGTCACAGACCTCATTCACCGTTTCCTCGAACACCCCGTGGGTCGAAGGATAGGTGATCATGCAGGCCGCAAGGTTGTCTGCGTGCTCGGCTACCTTCGCGTTAAAGTCCTCCAGATCAATGTCGCCATTCGCGGCTGACTTAATCGGAACTACCTTCCAACCAACCATCTGCGCAGACGCAGGATTGGTCCCATGCGCGCTCATCGGGATGAGACAGATATTGCGATGCCCCTGCCCGTTGGCACGGTGATAGGCCGCGATGGTGAGCAGCCCCGCATACTCTCCCTGCGCGCCGGAATTCGGTTGCATCGAGATGGCGTCATAGCCCGTCACATCACACAGCTTGGCCGAGAGATCATCGATCATCTCGATATATCCCTCCGCCTGATCGCGTGGAATGTAGGGATGCAACAGCGAGAACTCATCCCAGCTTACAGGCATCATTTCAGCCGCTGAGTTGAGCTTCATCGTGCATGACCCCAGCGGGATCATCGCACGGTCCAGCGCCAGATCACGGTCCGCCAAGCGGCGCATGTAACGCATCATTTCCGTCTCAGCGCGGTTCATGTGGAACACAGGATGCGTGAGGAAGTCGGACGTCCGGATCAGCTTTTCGGGCATGTGGTAATGCGGTGTGTAATCCTTGTCCTCACGGTCGATCCCGAACGCACGCCAGACCGCTTCAATCGTCGCAGAACGCGACCGCTCGTCCAGCGTGATCCCCACTTGCGTGGTTCCAACTTTCCGCAGGTTGATCCCCTCATCCACCGCTGATTTCATGACCGCCGATTGCAACGGCCCGACGTCAACTGTGATCGTGTCAAAGAACGCCGCAGGACGAATGTCAAAGCCTGCAATTTTCAACCCTTCAGCAAGGCGCGCCGTCTTGCGGTGTATCCGCTGAGCAATCGCCTTCAGGCCTTCAGGCCCGTGGAAGACAGCATAAAAACCCGCCATCACCGCCAGCAAAGCTTGTGCCGTACAGACGTTTGAATTCGCCTTTTCACGGCGGATATGCTGCTCTCGCGTTTGCAAGGACAGACGGTAAGCGCGATTGCCCTGACTGTCGATCGACACCCCTACAATCCGGCCGGGCATAGAGCGCGCATAGCCTGTTTTCGTCGCCATATAGGCCGCATGTGGACCGCCATATCCCACTGGCACGCCAAACCGCTGGGTTGAGCCAACGGCAATATCCGCCCCCATTGCACCCGGCTCTTTGAGCAAAGTCAGCGACAGCGGGTCCGCCGCGATGATGCCAATCGCCTTGTTCTCATGCAATACTGTGATCTCAGCAGTGAAATCACGTAGATGCCCGAACGTGCCGGGAAACTGGAAAATAGCTCCGAACACAGCAGAAGCATCCATATCATCAGGATTGCCGACGATCACCTCAATCCCCAATGGGGCAGCACGCGTTTTCATCACATTAATGTTCTGCGGATGACAATTCTCGTCGATGAAAAAGCCCATCACTTTGGTCTTGGCCACGCGCTTTGCCATGGTCATCGCCTCGGCGCAGGCTGTCGCCTCGTCCAGCAGCGATGCGTTCGCAATATCCAACCCCGTCAGGTCCGTCACCATCGTCTGGAAGTTCAGCAAAGCCTCAAGCCGCCCCTGCGAAATTTCGGGCTGATACGGCGTATAGGCAGTGTACCATGCAGGGTTCTCAAAGATATTCCGCTGGATCGCGGGGGGCGTAACCGTGCCGTGATACCCCTGCCCGATCAGCGAAGTCAGAACCTTATTCTTGCCCGCGACCACTTTCATATGGCGCAGCAATTCCTGCTCCGACAGAGGTTTGCCGAAATCGAGCGGTTCTGCCTGACGGATATTGGCTGGCAGCGTATCGTCGATCAACGCATCAAGGTCTTTTGCGCCCACAACATCCAGCATATCCGCCATCTCGGACACGGACGGTCCGATGTGGCGGCGGTTGGCAAAGTCATACGGCAGGTAATCTGTGGGCGTAAAAGTCATGATGCTCTCCGGCAGGTCAGGCGATAAGGGCTTTGTAGGCAGCTTCGTCCATATAGGCGTCCATTTGCGCAGGGTCGGACGGCTTGATCTTCATGAACCAGCCCTCCCCCATGGCATCGTCATTGGCGAGCGATGGCGTGTCACCCAGCGCCTCGTTCACTTCCACAATCTCGCCGTCAATCGGCGCAAGGATATCAGAGGCAGCTTTCACACTCTCGATCACCACAACTTCGTCGTCTTTGGACACAATGGTGCCGACCTCTGGCAGTTCGACGAAAACGATATCGCCCAATTGGCTGGTCGCATGGGTCGTAATCCCCACAACAATCAGATCACCCTCGGCGCGCAGCCATTCATGCTCTTCAGTAAATTTCATCATTAGTCTCCGTTTGGTTAACGTTTAAAATTGGCAGGGACGAAAGGCAGCGCCGTGACGGTCAGCGGCAATCGCTTGCCCCGCAACTCGCCAAACACAACAGTTCCGTTTGTAGTAAAGTCAGAGGCGAGCATCCCCATCGCGACAGGTCCGCCAACAGTCGGGCCAAAACCGCCCGAGGTGATCTTCCCGATTGGTGCATCGCTGTCGGCATCTGCAAACAGCACGACGCCCTCCCGCATCGGCGCACGCCCCTCAGGCAGCAGCCCCACGCGTTTGCGCGCAGCCCCATTCGCAAGTTCACCAAGGATCACATCAGACCCTGGAAATCCGCCTGCGCGGTCGCCGCCGGTCCGCCGCACCTTCTGGACCGCCCAGTTTAGCGCCGCTTGGGTAGGGGTGGTCTCTGTATCAATATCATGGCCGTACAGGCACAAACCGCCCTCCAAGCGCAGGCTATCCCGCGCCCCAAGGCCAATCGCCTCGACATCACCATGCGCCAGCAAAGCCCGCGCCAACTCTTCGGCTTGCGCCTCGGGCACAGAAATCTCGTAACCGTCTTCGCCCGTATACCCAGAACGCGAAACCCAACACTCCGCCCCTGCCAGCGTCAGCGTCGCAACATCCATAAACCGCATCTCAGCCGCGCGCGGATCAAGCGCAGACAGCACTCCCTCCGCCGCCGGTCCTTGCAGGGCCAGCAGCGCACGATCGGTGATCTCAGTCACGCTCACGCCGTTCAGATTCGCAGTCATATGTGCAATATCCGCAGCCTTACACGCTGCATTCACCACCACAAAAATGTGATCCCCGCGATTGGCCAGCATCAGATCATCTGTGATCCCACCCGCCTCATTCGTGAAGAACCCGTACCGCTGACGGCCTTCGCCGAGCCCCAGAATATCCACAGGTACAAGCGTCTCAAGAGCCAAGGCCGCCGCTTTAACATCAGCGCCTTTCACGATGACTTGCCCCATATGGCTCACGTCAAACAGTCCGGCGCGCTCACGGGTCTGCGTGTGTTCCTTCATCACGCCCAACGGATATTGAACGGGCATGGCATAGCCAGCAAAGGGCACCATCTTGGCCCCCAGCTCAGCATGTAATTCATATAATGGCGTGTGCAGTAAATCAGACATCAACAGCTCCCTTTTTCAAAAGGCGCGCAGATTCTCTGAAATCATGCGGCACCACGAAAACACACAGGCTGGTGCCTGTACGCGTGATGCCCCCTCTGTCCTTGCACCTGAGATTGCTATCCCTTCGGTGTGCGCCTATTCGCGCCGCTCTCCAGAGTCTTCTTACCCAAGTCGGTCCGTTTGCCTGAGAGTTTCCGGGGCGGTTGCTCCTTCGGCACCAGCTTTGCTGGTTCTCCCGACATGGGGTATGCGCGGAACAATACCCACAATCGCGACAACCGCAAGACATTTGAAATGCCAGCTTTCAGTTTTAGCTCTACGGACGTCGAAGCTGTAGTCTTACAAGGCGCACAGCATTAACTCCCACCACATCTTAATACTTTACCATTCTTGGCGATCCGCGCAAAACTTCCTTTACTCTCGATCTTATACACAGCCTGAAATACCGCTTGCGCGGTTAGACTAGTCCGTTCCCCCCTCAGGTTCGTCAAAAACCTCAGTCAGCGGTGCCAAGACATGAGAGGGCACCGAGGAACGGACATCTGCCGCAACACTGAGCGTAGCATAGCGGCGTCCCAAAGCGAAATCAGAGCCTGTCAGCGACATTTGTGGAATTTGCGAGTGACCGTATGCCAGTTTTGAAATTTCCGGCACCCTTGCATCCACATTTTTCGCGCAAGCGACCGTTAAATCGCACGTCCCGCAACAAATCGAACGTCCCGCAACGCACCGTTAATGCTGGCCGGCCAAACACCCGTACCTTCAGTGTCAAAGGTCACCTTGTCTTCGGCACTGAACACGCTGCGCTCAAGGGCATCATCCGCCAACAACCAGATGTGCAGCTTCCCCCTGCCCAGCGGGGGAGATATCCATGTCCGACACGCGCACTCCCATCATGCGGACGAAACACACAGTCAACACCACGCAGCATATGCATCTTGGGCTTCTGACCCATCCAAACAATGACATTGTTCACGTCATTTTAACCCGTGACACAAAACCCGTCGTTGCCAGTGAATTTATCAAGCGAAAAGCTGAGCATGCTTACCCCCTCGGCATTCGGAGCGCCCCATTTATCCTCGAAAATTACCGAGTGAGAACTCTGGGCATCCTGATCGCTTAATAGCCGTATTGCCCAGCGGATCTACAACCCCCAACTTACTGCCTTTCATGACCGGAAAACGGCCATCATTCCCTTTCTGGATTTTTTCATAAGCCGGCTTGATAACCCAAGCACCATCGCCACCAAGAAATCCCCACAGTACAACACTCTGCAAGAAACGGATCAAATTCGGCGTCTCCTTGACCGCGATTCTGGACGAAGGCGCGTCCTTGCTTACCCGAAAAGACACGAGCTCAGCTGCGCTGGTCTGGCGGGCTTTATCGGCCTTTTCTACAAACGCACTTGATATTTAGCTGTCTTCGGATAGCCTCCTCAAAGTTAGCTATGACATTTAATTTATAACCATTTGAAAAAATTTATCCCAATGCTCGGGATACCGAGTTTAGGACTGTCCATTTTGACCATGGGTGCATTGATTATTATAAGTGCGGTTATCGCACCCAGCCTTCTTATTATTCTAGGCGCCGGAAATTCGAACGTGCAAAGCGTCCTGGCCCTATGCGCCGGTGCCTCCGCCTTCTCACTCATGGCCGTAAATCTATTCCTTTCCACACGCCCTCGTATGGTAGAGGCCGCATTTGGTGGTCTGGACCGCATGTACAAGGCGCATAAATGGATTGGTATTTCCCTGCTGCCGCTGATCTTGTTTCATAAATTCGTCGGTATGGACTTGGAGGGCCAAATTGTTGCATCAGGCCTAGCAAAGACAGCCGTCGACATTGCAAAAATCGCCTTTCTTGTCTTGGTTCCGCTGCTGTTGCTCAGTTGGATCAAACGCCTTCCGCGCATGCGACGCGATTTAATTCCCTATCATTTCTGGCGGCTTGGACACCGCCTCATGGGGCCGGTCTTTATCGCTTTGGCCCTGCACCAACTCTTTGTCACGGTGCCCTTCAACGCGAATTCCTATGCCTCGAAATACCTCAACATACTTGCCCTCATTGGGATCGCCTCTTTCCTCTACACCCAATTCTTTGCCCCCTTCAGACCCCGCCGCTTTACGATCTCCAACGTAGAGCAACACCCCGCCGCCACGATCATCGATGCCACTCCAAATAGGCGCGGGTTCAAATACCTCAAACCGGGTGCCTTTGCTGTGATCTCATTTGCGAAAAAGGGTCTACGGGAGCCTCACCCTTTCACCATCTCGCGCATTGGTGCGGACGGCAGTATCCAGTTCTCAATTCGCGCCTTGGGCGATTTCACCACCCGCCTTCGCGGCGCCCTGCAAGCTGGCGACACCATGTCCATAGAAGCGGGCTATGGTGGTTTTGACTATCAACGCGGCGAGCAAACGCAGGTCTGGCTTGCTGGAGGGATCGGGATCACCCCTTTCCTGACCTTTGCCGACAGCCTGACACCCGACAATACGCGCAACATCATGTTGGTGTATTGCGTAAGCAAAGCCGAAGAAGCAGTGGGCCTTGAGCGCCTTAAAGCGGCCGAAGCCCGCACCTCAGGCTTTAAGTTGCATCTGCATGTGAGCGAAACCGATGGCCGTATGGACGCCACCAAACTGGCAGCAGCAGTCCCCTTTGAAGTGGGCAGTGCCGACTTGTGGTTTTGCGGCCCAGCGCCCATGCGCACCGCCATTATTAAGGACCTCGGGAATTCAGGCAAAGCCCCCCGTTCTGTCCACTTTGAAGAATTTGAATTTAGATAGGAGCCCGTTATGCGCCAGAGAACCTTTTTTCTAGCGGCTGTTGTGGTCAGCAGTTTCGCATCCCAGCATGCAGCGGCAGATACGCTTTATGACACGGCGGCCTATGCGGATTACCAGCCCGACCTCATCAATGGCGCGACGATGTT
>JBALTK010000014.1:0-30977 GCA_036964385.1 Sulfitobacter sp.
TCACCGTTTTTGGCATATGCCAAGGAAACGTCTGCGATGCCGAAGGAACCAGCAACGGACAGAGCGTACTCTGTGTCGTAGTCATAGTCGGAATCTTGTGCTGCAACTGCGAATGTCCAGCCGTTCCATTTGTACGCGGCGTGTGCTGCGATACGGTCGTTTACGTCGGAAGCAGATACGTGAACGGAGAAGTCGCCCATGGAGTACATTACTTCTACGCCGTTTTGGCCGTGGCCTCCGGTACCGGTGGAAGTGTACGCATCGCCGCGGAAGTTGTACGCGGTGTAGTCATAGCCGAGACCGGTCAGACCGAGATCGATTGGGTACATGCCAGGCATGAATTCCAGAGCGCCGAAGATGTTACCAACACCGACTTCAAGACCACCGGAACGTGCGAAGAAACGTACGCCGTTTGCATCGAATGCGGAAGTAGTTGGATCGCCAGCTGCGTCTGTGCCTTGGCCAGATTGGAAGCGAACGCGTGCACCGAAAGTTACGCCAGCGTCGGACTCTGCTGATGTGTCGATCTGCAGGCGCAGACGTGATGTCAGGTTTGTGGAATCTTCGCCTGTGGACGCGTCATCGGTGTACTGGATACCGAAACGACCGTAGCCGGAGAATGTAACGTCTGCTGCTGCAACTGAAGCTGTGGCGACCAGAGCTGTTGTTGCGAAGAGAACTTTTTTCATGAGTTTTCCCTCGGTTGGAAATAAATGGGACCTGACCGGGGAATTCCGATCTAGGTATGAGCCTCTTTTGCGCCGCCGCCCCCCGTTTGGCAAGCAAACCAGCAAGCGGCAAAGTAATGTGGCTGGCGATGGTGCAGCTTTGCCACAGTTTCCCCGTCCGCCGATCTGCGCACCGACACTATATACTAGCAAACGCAAGTTGGCGCTGCCCTGCTGCTAAATACATAGACCTTGCCCAGACGCCCCAGCTTGGGTATTGCATAGCAAAACAGTATAAAGGGTGGCGGACATGGGGCGCATGAAGGCTCGGAACATTGCGATACTGGCGCTTGCGCTTGGTGGTTTGGTAGCCTGCGGTAGCATCGGCGGCCCTGCACAGCCCCTTGCTGATCAGTACACGAATACGAACAACCCGAATGTCACCGAAAGCAATCCTGACAATACGATCTGGTCCATCTTCAGCAAAAAGAACACCGAGAGCGTTGTTTTGGTGAACAAATACCTCTGGAGCGCATCGCTCGAGGTGTTGAGCTTCCTGCCCGTTCAGTCGGTTGATCCATTCACTGGTGTGATCGTGACCGGATATGGCACGCCTCCGGGTGGTGGTCGCGCCTACCGTGCGACTGTTCTCATTGATGATCCAGCCCTTGATGCCCGCTCGCTCAACGTGGCGCTGCAATCACGTGGTGGTTCTGTGAGCAAGGCAACAAGCCGTGCCGTAGAAGATGCCATCCTGTCGCGCGCCCGTGAACTACGTATTGCAGACAACAAGCTCTGACCGCCGTTCCATCCGTTATTGATATAATACAGCGCCGGGCCTTGTGATCACCACACGTCCGGCGTTGCTACGTAAAAAGGCTACCTCCCATGACTGCCATGACCCGTTACACCCCGTCCGAGATCGAATCCCGTTGGCAGTCTGTCTGGGAAAGCAACGAGGTCTTCAAAGCGGTCCGCTCCGCTGACAAGCCAAAGTACTATGTGCTTGAGATGTTCCCGTATCCTTCGGGCCGTATCCACATGGGCCACGTGCGCAACTATACGCTTGGCGACGTGATTGCGCGCTACAAGCTGGCCAAAGGTTTTAACGTCTTGCACCCGATGGGATGGGATTCGTTTGGTTTGGCCGCTGAAAACGCCGCGATGCAAAAAGGTATCCATCCGGGCGAATGGACCTATCAGAACATCGAAGACATGAAGAATCAGATGAAGCCGCTCGGCTTCTCGCTGGATTGGTCGCGTGAGATCGCCACATGTCATCCTGACTATTACCAGCACCAACAGGCCATGTTCATCGACATGATTGAGGCGGGCCTGATCTACCGCAAGAACGCCATCGTAAACTGGGACCCGGTTGATATGACCGTTCTGGCGAACGAGCAGGTCGAGCAAGGACGCGGCTGGCGGTCGGGTGCGCTGGTAGAACGGCGTGAGCTCACTCAGTGGTTCTTCAAAATCTCCGACTATTCCGACGAATTACTGGCCGCACTCGACACTCTAGAGAACTGGCCTGCCAAAGTGCGTCTGATGCAAGAAAACTGGATCGGTAAGTCACGCGGCCTGCAATTTGCCTTTTCTACTATTAATGCGCCTGATGGCCACGACCGTATCGAAGTCTATACGACTCGCCCCGACACACTGCTGGGCGCAAGCTTTGTCGGCATCTCGCCCGATCACCCGATTGCCAAGCTGTTGGAGCGGGACAACCCTGAGGTTGCCGCGTTCGTCGCCGAATGCCGCAAGGGCGGCACAACAGAAGAAGCCATCGAAACCGGCGAAAAGCTGGGCATGGATACGGGCATTCGCGTGCGTCATCCGTTCGACACCGCGCAAGAGCTGCCCGTCTATATCGCCAACTTTATCCTTATGGATTATGGCACAGGCGCAATTTTCGGCTGCCCAGCACATGACCCGCGTGATTTCGAGTTTGCGGCCAAATACGACCTGCCCATCATCTCGACCTATCTGCCGTCCGAGGACGCGCCCGATAAGTTGACAGAGGCATATGTCCCGCAGAAGACCGAAAAGGTATTCTACAATCGTGGTTTCGCGGGCGAGAAATGGCAAACGGGCCTTGAGGCAATCGACGCAGCCATCGCCTTCTGCGAATCCCAAGGGGTTGGCCAAGGCGTGACGAAGTTCCGCCTGCGCGATTGGGGGCTGTCGCGCCAACGCTATTGGGGTTGCCCGATTCCTGTTGTGCATTGCGATGATTGCGGCGTGGTGCCCGAAAAGAAAGAGAACTTGCCGGTTAAGCTTCCCGAAGATGTTACCTTCGATATTCCGGGTAATCCGCTCGACCGTCATATGGAATGGCGCACTACGCCCTGCCCCACCTGCGGCAAGGATGCGCTGCGCGAAACCGATACCATGGACACGTTTGTCGATTCGTCTTGGTATTACGCCCGCTTTACTGCGCCGCACGCCGAGACGCCCACAGTTATGGAAGACGCCGAGTACTGGATGAACGTTGACCAGTACATCGGTGGGGTCGAGCATGCGATTCTTCACCTGCTCTATGCTCGGTTCTTTGCGCGCGCGATGCATATCACGGGGCATTTGCCAGAATCCGCGATTGAACCGTTCGACGCGCTCTTTACCCAAGGCATGGTGACCCACGCGATTTATAAGTCAGTCGGCGCTGACGATCGGCCTATCTTCCACTATCCAGAGGAAGTGGACCTCAAAGGCGATCAAGCGTTCCTGAAAGAGGGCGGCGCAGAGGTTGAGGTCATCCCCTCCGCCAAAATGTCCAAGTCCAAGAATAACGTGGTCGATCCACTTAGCATCATCTCTGACTTTGGTGCAGATACCGCGCGCTGGTTTGTGCTAAGCGACTCACCTCCAGAACGGGATGTGGAATGGACCGCTTCAGGCGCGGAAGCCGCTTATAAGCACCTCAACCGCGTGTGGAACCTCTGCCACCGGATCTCCACCATGGATGATGCACGTGAAGGGGTCGGCAACGAAGAGCTTTTGAAACAGATGCATAAAGCGACGCACGACGTGACTATGGCGATCGAGAGTTTCGGGTTCAACGCGGCTATTGCAAAGCTTTATGGTTTCACCGCCACCCTGCACAAATCTGACGCCTCCAAGGCTGTGCAGCGGGAAGCAATCATGACCCTCGCGCAACTGATGTCACCTATGACCCCGCACTTGGCCGAAGATATCTGGGCAAAACTCGGGGGCGATGGCTTGATCGCGACTGCTCCTTGGCCCGTCGTAGACGAGGCGATGCTCAAGGACGATACAGTCACGCTCCCGATTCAGGTGAACGGCAAGCGGCGCGGCGAGATTGATGTACCTGCCGACATGCCAAAAGATGAAGTTGAAAAGCTGGCCCTTGCTCATGAGGCTGTGATCCGTATCCTTGATGGCGGAACACCCAAGAAGGTGATTGTCGTGCCGGGACGGATTGTGAATGTCGTTGTATAACCGCCGAAGCCTGATTGCTTTGCCTCTGGCCCTTGCGGCCTGTGGCTTTACCCCTGTCTACGGCACGGGTGGCACAGGTACGCAACTGCGCGGTCAGGTGCTTGTGCAAGAGCCCTCTACCCAAGCTGGCTATCTGCTAACACGCCAACTGGAAACGCGGCTTGGACGCAGTGGGCCGGCGGCGCGTTACGCGCTCGATCTGACCATTGATACCAGCGAAGAGGGTCTTGCGATCAACGCGGCGGGTGACACAACACGGTTCAATTTGATTGGCCGCGTCGACTATTCGTTGCGCGATGCAAACTCTGGCACGGTTGTGACATCGGGCAAAGTGCAGAACTTTACCGCTTATTCCGCGATAGGCACCACGGTTGCCACTCTCGCGGCCGAGCGTGATGCGATTGAGCGGCTGATGGTGATTCTAGGCGACCAGATCACCACGCGCCTGTATGCAACGGACCTGCCTACATGAAACTTGGCCGCCGCGACGGGGCGGGCATTATCGCAAAACCGCCAAGCGACAAACTTGGACTGCTTCTTTATGGCAGCGATGCCATGCGCGTCGCGCTCAAGCGGCAAGAATACCTCAAAGCACTGCTTGGTCCTGCCGCTGACGAGGAAATGCGCCTGTCCCGCATCCCTGCTGCCGATCTGCGCCGTGAGCCTGCATTGCTTATGGATGCGATCAAAGCTGTCGGTTTTTTCCCTGGCCCGCGCGCCGCCTTTGTAGAGGGTGCGAACGAACTGGTCTCAGCGATCATTATCGAAACGTTAACGGACTGGCAGGCAGGTGACGCCCAAATTGTGGTGACTGCCGGCGACCTCAAGAAAACCTCGAAACTGCTCAAAGCGTTCGAAGGGCACCGTAATGCCTATGCGTGGGGCATTTTTGATGACCCGCCCGACCGTGCAGAAATTGAGCGAATGCTAAACGAAGCGAAGCTGCGGGCAGACGGTCCATCTATGGCAGCCCTCGAAGACCTCGCGCGCAGCCTTGATCCTGGTGACTTTCGCCAGACACTGGAAAAACTGGCGCTCTATAAATTGAGCGAACCAGATACAGCAGTCAGCCTTGATGATATTGCGGCCTGCGCACCCGCCTCCGTTGAGGCCGCAGTGGATGATATTCTGAATATCGTAGCGGAGAAAAAATCGGCTATGATCGGCCCCTTGATGCGGCGATTGCAAAGCCAAGGGGTGAACGCAGTAACGCTCAGCATCATGGCGATGCGCCACTTTCGCACGCTGCACCGTGCAGCATGCAGCCCCGGCGCGCCAATTTGGGGTGTGCGAGACCGTGATCGCGTTCAACGGCAGTCGCGTGATTGGGGCGTGATGAAGCTCGAAACCGCGCTCGGCATTCTGACCGACACAGACCTACAGCTCCGCTCCGCCGGACAAACCGCCCCCGCTATGGCGATAATCGAGCGGACATTTATCCGGTTGGCCATGTTTGGGGCCAGCTGACCTTTGAGAGGACAACACGATGTATAAAGTTATCGGTAGCGTGAAGACCCGCGCATTCCGCGTGATCTGGATGCTGGAGGAATTGGGCCAACCGTATGAGTTGATTCCTGCTGCCCCCCGCTCGGATGAGGCGAAGGCCTATAACCCGACAGGCAAAGTGCCTGCGCTACTGGTTGGGGATGAGCTGCTCACTGATTCTGTTGCAATCATGCAGTATCTTGCGGACAAGCATGGAAAACTGACAGCACCCGCAGGCACCATTGCGCGTGCGCGGCAGGACGCGATGCTGTTTTGGTTGATCGACGAGTTTGACGCGATCCTGTGGGCTGCGGCCAAGCACAGCTTTGTCTGGCCGACCGACATGCGCGTACCCGAGATCAAGGACAGTTTGAAGGCCGAGTTCGCACGCGCAGCCAAGGTATTGGCCGAGCGTCTGGAAGGACCGTTCCTCATGGGCGACGAAATAACTGTGCCAGATCTTCTGGCCGTTCATTGCCTGAATTGGTCAATCGGCGCAGGGTTTGCCCCTGTGGATGACCGCTTGGCCGAATGGGCAAGCAGTATTCGCAAGCGCGATGCCTTCAAAGCGACCCGCGCCAGCGAAACCTCCTAAGCGTTCAGTCGGGCTGCCGCGTGGTGGCCCGCCCATGCTCCTGTCGCCAGACATGCTGTAATCAGATATCCCCCAGTCGGCGCTTCCCAGTCCAGCATCTCACCTACTGCATATGTGTTCGGCAATGCCTTGATCATCAGCGCCTCGTCCACCGCAGCTTGGGTTACACCGCCCGCAGTCGAGATTGCCTCGTCCATGGGACGTAGCCCGTCATGACGGATTGGCAGTGCCTTGATTAGGGCTGCAAGCGGAGCAGGCCCCTTCGGCAAAGGTGTCGCCATTTCTTGCAATAGTGCAATTTTAGCCGCGTCCATTTTCAAAGATTTACGAATGTGGTTGGTGAGCGTCGCCTTACCACGCGGCTTTGACAGCTTTTGGGTGATCGCAGCGACTGTGAGGTCGGGAGCGAGGTCGAGTACAAGTGGATGACCTCCGCGCACGCCGCGCGATACGGAATAAATGCCACCGCCTTCCATGCCGCCCCGCGATAGGACAGCCTCCCCGCGTGAGGTATAGGGGCCTGATGTGAGGCTAATACTCTTGATCGCTGTGCCGAGGTGTTTTTCCATGTAGGGCGACCACGCTACCGAAAGTCCCGCGTTTGCAGGGGCAAACGGGTTGAGCCGCAGACCTTTTTCCAGCAACACGGAGTACCATGCCCCGTCAGAGCCGAGCCTCTGCCAACTCGCCCCGCCCAACGCGAGAACGGTCGCATCTGCCTCAATGCTCTGCACGCCCTCTGGCGTGTCAAAAGTCAGCTTGGCATCTTGCCAACCCGTCCAGCGCCAGCGGGTGTTGATCGTGACCCCCAGCTCGTTCAGACGCACCAGCCATGCACGCAGCAAGGGTGAAGCCTTCATCTTTTTTGGGAATACGCGCCCCGTAGTACCAGTAAATAACTCTTGCTCAAGATCACCCGCCCATGTCTGTACCGCGTCCGGCCCGAAGGCGTTCAGCATCGGAGCGAGCCACGGCGACGCCTCAGTGAAGGCCGCGTGGAAAGCTTTGGTATCTTCCTGTTTCGTGAGATTAAGGCCAGATTTGCCCGCCATTAGGAACTTGCGCCCCACCGATGGTTTTGCCTCGCAGATGGTAACCTTGACGCCCGCTTGCGCCATTACTTCAGCAGCCATAAGGCCCGCAGGCCCACTACCGATTACCACTGCATGCTTCATTCGGACGCTCCTGAGGCGGCGGCAGGAAAGCCACCTTTGATTTCAACGACACGCTGCGGATAGGGAATTACGATGCCGTTGTCGCGCAACGCGTTCCAGATCAGAAACAGAACGTCTGATGTGTATTTATTCGGACCGTCATCGATCCCATTGACCCAGAACTCAACCGCAAAATTGATACCGCTGTCACCAAAGCCACGCAGTTCGCAATCCGGCGGATACGGCAGATCAAGGACTTCGGGGTGCTTGGCCACTGCCGCTTCGATGATGTCGGGGACCAGATTGATGTCGGTATCATAACTGACCGAAAATTCAGCCTCGTAACGGTTTGCAGAACCAGAGTCGGAATAGTTCACAACGCGAGTGGTGATAAAATCTTCGTTCGGGACAACGATCCAGCGGCCGTCATAGGTCTCGAGGATGGCGGCACGCGCCGTCATCTTAACAATCGTACCCGCCTCGCCACCGTCAAGTTCTACGTAGTCGCCGACAGTTGCCTGCCCTTCGACCAGCAGGATCACACCCGAGATAAAGTTAGAGGCGATCTTTTGCAGACCAAAACCAAGACCAACACCAATCGCACCACCAAGGACCGCCAAGGCCCCGAGATTAATGCCCATCACGTTCATCAGTACAAGGAACGCGACACCAAAGATCATGAACTCGACTGTCTTGATCAACAACTGGCGTAATGAGGGACGCATTTCTTGCTTTTGGATCAACGCAGACGTTTGACCGTTGGACCATTGACCCAACCAGAAAAGCAACGATCCAGCAATCAATCCGCGCACAATCGACATCAACGAGAAGCGGATGTTACCAACTCCGACCACTGTTTCCGTGAGCTGCACGCTGACGATATCAAGCAAACCGAACGTATAAAGCGCTGCAATGGGCAGCAGCATGAAGCGGCCCAGCAACTTGAGAAACTGGTCTTTTAGGATTTCACGCACAAAGATGCGTACGGCCAAGAAGAGGAATAGCCGCTTACCAAAGGCAATCACCGCGCCACTGTCAAAGATCGAGCGCACGACCTGCTCTCCGATGCCCGTCAATGCAAAAGCAAGAAGCGGCAGAATGAGCGGCAGAAATTGCAAAATAAACAGGCGCGCAGAGGTAAAGAGATTCTGCGTTTCCCCCGGATCGATCAAGCTTTGCAGGGCGGGGCGCAACCGACGTGTAATAAGCACCGCTAAAACATAGGCACCCACTAGTATCCCGAACTGCGACCATGCGGCGGGGCTGAGCAGCCATCCCATCGCCAGATCAAAGCCCTGAATACCATATCCGGCAATTTGTTGCACGATTGGGGGATATTGTGTGAGGTCGAAATCCATACCAGCGCCCTTGCTTGATTGGGTAAAGCTCCTACCCTCATGACCCAGTGGCCCCGCGGGATCAAGTGTCGCTGCGATCATGCGCTACTTGATCCGTTTTCGATGCGCGAAATATTACCGTCAGGCGAGTGCTTGCGGTTAAAAACGATGCGTTGGGAAAAGGAGCGTGTTATAGTAACTCAAAACAGCCCGAACGGGCATAGCAGTCACAGGAAAAACTCCATGCGCATCGCTCTTACTCTTACATCCCTTTTACTTTTGGCAGCGTGTGATGTGCCGTTTGTACCCCTGATCTAACAGCAGCTATCGGCACATCGCCTTAATCCCATGTGCGATACTCTCTGACGCTGCGACTGTGTCCACACAGAACTGTTGCGCGGTTTCCAGCAAATCATCGGGCGCGACAACGCGGTCGATCAGGCCAAAGGCCAGCGCGTCATCAGTCAAAACTTTCTGACCCCCCATCAGTATCATTTTGGTGCGCGAAGGGCCAATCAATGCCGTCATGCGCGCTGGATCGCTTGGCTGCGGTAGAAAGCCGAGCTTCATCACCGGATAAAAGAACTTGGCCCCTGGCACGGCAATGCGAATGTCGCAGGCCAGTGCCATGCCCATCGCGCCCCCCGCAAGTGTGCCATTTAGTGCTGCAATAGTTAGCCCCGGCAGCGCGGCAATCGCGCCCGACAGACGTTCCCATAGGTCGGAGACCGCAAGACCTGCACGCGCCGCATCCAGATCGGCACCTGCGCTGAATATCTTGCCACGTCCCGTCAGGATCACGGCACGGGCTTCGCCCGCCCGCTCCATAACTTCGCAAAGCTCGCGCAGCATGTCTTCGGTCAGTGCGTTGGCCTTGTCGGGCCGGTTGAGGGTGACAGTCCAGACACCCCCATCTTGAGCCAGTTCGATCATATCAAGCCCACCGCACGGCGAATATCATCTTCCCGTAGGGAAATTTCTTCACCGCAGTATTTGTCAGCCTCAGCGCTGCACATCCACAGCAGGCATTTAGCGGGCCAATCGGCAGGGATATGTACATCCCAGTCAAGTTGACTCACGGCGTTGATGCCCGATGCTTTGATCTTGCGTTGCATTTCGGTCGCGACAGTTCCAGGAGACAGACCGATGGCGCGGATACCGTTGGCCGCTTCCTCAAGGTGTAAAGAGCGACCCATCATGTTGACCGCTGCCTTGGATGCACAATACGCGCTCCACGCTTCAATTGCGTTATGTGCTGCTCCCGAGCTGATCGTCAGGATTGAACCACCGCCCTGTGCCTTCATCGCAGGAAGTGCAGCATGCATACCATTGAACACGCCCTTCACGTTGATGTCGATCAGTTGGCCCCATGCGTCAGGATCGGCATCACCCAAATGGCTGATCGGATCGACAACACCCGCGTTATTAATGAGGACATCAAGGCCACCGAACACCTGAACCGTGGTGGCAACCGCCGCCGACATCTCTCCGTAGCGCGCAACATTGCACGGAATCGCAATCGCCCGCTCTCCGATCTCACCTGCAAGGGCGGCAATATCATCTTGGGAGCGCGCCAGCAGGGCCACATTTGCACCGGCATTGGCGAAAACCCGCGCAGCTTCAGCACCAATGCCGCGGCTTGCGCCGGTAATCATTACGGTTTTTGATGTCATATCCATTGGAATTCTCCCTATTAAAGCAGGTTTAGACCTGTTTCTCGGAGAACGTACCGCGCTCCTGCGACAGGGGCCACCCCTTGACCCGCCTCCTTCTTTGCCAGACTTTTACGCAAAATATAGAACCACGAGGATTTCCAGACATGTCACTTGCCCACTCCTTCATGGCGACCACCGCGATTAGCCTATCGCTTTTTGCCACGACGGCAGCCGCTGACCTCAAGGCACAAGACGTTTGGGGCGATTGGCGCGCGTATATTGAGGGCATGGGATATGCTGTAGCGGCTACCGAAAAGACGAATGGTGACACGCTTGCCGTGAACGAGATCATTGTCACAAGTATCGCAACTGCGGATACAGGACCGATGACAATCCGCTTGGGCAGTTTTCAGTTTGTCTCGAATCGCGATGGCAGCGTCGATTTGGTGATGCCGTCAAGCATGCCCATGACGATCGACATTGCGGCACAAGGTTTGAACCCCGCGACACAGGTCGAGCTACTCTATACTCAAAGCGGTCAGCAGATGACTGCCCGCGGAGATGCTGCGGCGCTGGCCTATGACTATTCAGCCGATACTTTCGGACTCGCGCTCACTTCACTCACCGTTGATGGTGATGCGATGAGCAGTGACACGGCCCGATTCTCGCTAAACGGCAGCGCGCTCACCTCAATGACCAATGTCACTGTCGCCGATCAACGCAACTATGCTCAAAACATGCAAATTGGCAGCGTAGTGTACGATATGTTCTTTAAGGAACCTAAGGGTGTCGAGGCCATGAGCATCAATAGCACGCTCAATGACCTTTCGTTCAGTGGTAGCAGCACGCTGCCAAAAGACGCGCTTCCTATGACCCAAGACCTGACGCCTATGCTCGCTGCGGGTTTTGCGTTTGACGGCGCGTTCGATGCAAACGGAACCGAGACGTTGGTCGAGATCACCTCTGAAGACGGCACGTCCAAGCTCAAAACAGGGTCGGCAAGTTCGACGCTTGCTGTGGCGATGGGGGCGGATGGTATCCAATATG
Organism: Sulfitobacter sp.; assembly: GCA_036964385.1. Lineage (GTDB taxonomy): Bacteria > Pseudomonadota > Alphaproteobacteria > Rhodobacterales > Rhodobacteraceae > Sulfitobacter. Next base: position 11,401 of record JBALTK010000014.1, read on the forward strand.
ATGTGAGTGCTGATCAGGTTCAAATGGGAGGACAGTTGGCTGGCTTGCCGTTTCCATTGTTTGTCGAAATGGCGAAATACGGCGTCGCGTTACGCGCTCCGGTGACCAAGTCCGATGATCCACAGGACTTCAAACTCGCCTTCAATATGACTGAGTTTACGATGTCCGATATCATCTGGGCGTTGTTTGATGCCTCGGGCCAACTCCCCCGCGATCCCGCGACAATTGCGCTTGATCTGAGTGGCAAGGCGAAGCTGCTGGTAGACGGGCTTTCCTCTAAGAACGCGCAAGAAATCGCAGCGACCGGTGCCGCACCTGCGGAAGTCAACGCACTTAAGATTGATCGGCTGCTTATCGATGCCTTAGGCGCAAAAGTGGAAGCGACGGGTGACATTACCTTTGACAACACTGATACCACCACGATGGCAGGATTTCCAAAGCCTGTAGGCGATATCAACATCAACATTGCCGGCGCTAACGGCTTGATGGACAAACTTACGGCCATGGGCATGCTTCCAGCGCAACAAGCGACGGGCGCGCGGATGATGATGGGGATGTTTGCCGTACCAGGTTCGGCCCCCGATACGCTTCAGTCCAAGATCGAATTCAACGAGGCGGGTCAGATTCTCGCGAATGGACAGCGGATAAAATAAGGCTCTCTTCACGTCCCGATGTTAAAGGCGGCCCAGCGCGGGCCGCTTTTTCTTTTCGGGGTCGCCCTTGCGGGGGAAGGTTCACGCCGCTACCTCTAGCCTCTAATCAGGAGAGTATGATGACCCAAACCCTTGATGCGCTCACCGCGCAGTTGCTGGACGTCGCCAAAACTGCCGGTGCAGATAGTGCCGATGCAATCGCCGTGCGCGGGACATCCCTTTCGGTAGATGTCCGCGCGGGTGTACTCGAAGAAGCGCAACGTGAAGAAGGCACCGATATCGGTTTGCGGGTTTTCGTTGGGCAACGCAGCGCGATTGTCTCGGCCTCAGATACCTCTTCACGGACACTGTCAGAGATGGCGGAGCGGGCCGTCGCAATGGCGGGTGAAGCGCCCGAAAATCCATACGCAGGCCTTGCAGATCCTGAACAACTCGCCACCGATTGGGATGTGGAAGCACTTGAGCTCTTCGACCCTACGGCAGAGCCCGATCCTGCTGCGTTGCAAGAAGATGCTGCCCAAGCAGAGGCCGCAGCTTTGGCCGTCGAAGGCATCAGCCAAGTGCAATCAGCCAGCGCGGGATACGGCGCGCGTCAAGTTCATTTGGCGGGGTCCAATGGATTCTCAGGTGGCTACCGCCGCACGGATCGCGGACTGAGCTGTGTTGCGATTGCGGGAACGGGCGCTGGTATGGAGCGTGACTATGACGGAGACGGCCGCATTTTCCAGACCGACATGCGCAGCGCTATCGAGATCGGCCGCATCGCCGCCGAGCGAACACTGGCGCGCATCAATCCGCGCAAGCCACCTACAGGCACCTATCCCGTATTGTTTGATGAGCGTATCTCAAGTTCACTCATCGGGCACCTGCTGGGCGCTATAAACGGGAGTGCGATTACGCGAGGCGCATCCTTTCTCCGCGATGCGATGGGAGAGCAGGTTTTGCCTAAGGGTCTGTCACTGATTGAGGACCCACACCGTCCCCGCATCACCGGCAGTCGCCCATTTGACGGTGAGTTTTTGCCAACGTCAAAGCGGGCCGTGATCGAAGATGGTGTATTGCAAAGCTGGACCCTAGACTTGGGGACTGGTCGTCAACTCGGCCTGCCCTCAACGGGTAACGCCGCACGCGGAACAAGCTCGGGCCCCTCGCCCAACCCTTGGAACATGGCGCTCACCCAAGGGGAGGCCAGCCGTGATGACCTGATCCGTGACATGGGTACAGGTTTGTTGGTTACCTCAATGATTGGCTCCACCATAAATCCTAACACTGGCGATTATTCACGCGGCGCGGCGGGGCTGTGGGTTGAAAACGGCGAAGTTACCCATGCGGTTAATGAATGCACCATCGCAGGCAACCTGCGTGATATGCTCTTGGCAATTATCCCCGCGAATGACGCACGCACCCATCTCAGTCGCGTTGTACCTTCACTTCTTATTCCGAGCATGACCATTGCCGGCAGCTGACCTCCCCCTTCTGATCGATACAGTACGCATGGCGGGCCGTGTCGCGACCAGTTTTGTCGGGAAATCGGCGAAGCGTTGGGACAAAGCCGATGGTGCGGGTCCCGTGACCGAAGCTGATTTGGCCGTGAATGACATGCTCAAGAAGCAGTTGCTTTTGGCACGTCCCGACTATGGCTGGCTCTCAGAGGAGACAGAAGACGGGGTCAAACGTCTCGACCATGATCGCGTATTTATCGTCGACCCGATTGATGGAACCCGCAGCTTTACCGAAGGCGCTGACACTTGGGCGCATGCCATTGCAGTTGCGGAGCATGGCCAGATCACATCAGCTGTGGTCTATCTGCCTGTGCGTGGCTTGCTCTATACCGCCGCTTTGGGGCGTGGGGCATTCCTCAATGGCGCGCCCATTCGTGCATCCGGTGTGACCGCGTTCGAGCGAGCCACGATCCTCGCCGCCAAACCCGCACTCGCAGGTCCGACGTGGCGCAGTGGTGCCTGTCCGCCATTCAAGCCCGCGTACCGCCCCTCGCTCGCTTACCGCCTTGGACTGGTCGCGGAAGCACGATTTGACGGGATGCTCACCCTGCGACCCAGTTGGGAATGGGACATAGCAGCCGGAGCCTTGATCATCGCCGAAGCAGGTGGTGCAATCACAAACCAACGCGGCGCGCCCTTACGCTTTAACAATCCCGATCCACGGCTTGATGGCGTGGTCGCGGGTGGCACGTCGATCCATGCCGCCTTGCTTGATGCATTAACCTGACCCACCTGTCTGCTTGACGGCATGGCCTTGCGCCGTGCAAACACTGTCCCAAGCAATATCAAAGGATACACTCCCATGACCCAACGCCTGCACCTTGTTTTCGGTGGTGAGCTGGTAACCCCCAGCGAGAATACCTTTAAAGACGTCAATGACTTGCACGTGGTTGGTATCTTTCCAAACTATGATGCTGCCTATGATGCATGGAAAAACGAAGCACAGCGCACCGTAGACAACGCCCACATGCGCTACTTCATCGCGCATTTGCACCGCTTGCGGGATGAGGCAACGCCTGCTTCATCGACCGAAGAGCTGGGCTAACCCACTATGGTCGGCTCATTTGGCCTTTCTGCGTATCGCGCGCTTGCGCGTCGTGGAGAGGCGAATCTGCCGGCTTTTGACGTCCCCCGCCCGAAGGGGGAATTGTTGTGGATACATTGCGCTGAAGCAGACGCTTTTCTCGCAGTTCATGACCTTGCCCAACGCCAGATAAACGGCCGTCCGGGCCTTAATGTTCTGATTTCGACAATTTCCATGCCGCGAGATCAGGACGAGTCTGACGTGCCATTTGGCGGTGGCATTCATCTGGTACAAATCTGTGATGACCACCCCGACAGTGTGACTGCATTTCTGGATCATTGGCTTCCTGATTGCTGTGTCTGGACATGGGGAGGGTTGCGACCCAACCTGATCCTGAGCGCGGCAGAGCGGCATTGCGCACTTTACTTGATTAATGCTGATACGGCTGGTTTTGACGGGCGTCGCGACAGATGGCTGCCCGACGTCGCACGTAATCTGTTGCCACTGTTTGCTGCCGTAATGGTCAGGACGCCTGCGGCGGCTCGCCGCCTCATCCAGCTTGGTCTCGACAGGAACGATGTTGAAGTCACGACCGCTCTACAGGCAGGCGGCCAAGCACTGCCCTGTAATGAGACCGACCTAGCAGACCTTGCCGCGACGTGTGTCGGCCGCGCAATCTGGTTTGCCAACGGAGTACAGCAAGAAGAGTTGCAAACCGTTCTGGCCGCGCACCGTCAGGCCCTACGCCTCTCCCATCGCCTGCTGCTCGTACTCCGCCCCGCTGGACAGCTCAGTGCTGAAGACGCTTTAGCTGAGGCGCGCACTCAAGAATTTAGGGTGTTGAGTTGGGATGACGGGAATTACCCCGACGAAACGACCCAAGTCCTCATCAGTGACGACATCCGCGATGCGGGACTATTCTACCGTGTATCTCCTGTTTCGTTTTTGGGTGGATCCCTTGTTGCGGGGCGTCACGGCGTCGACCCACTAGAAGCCGCAGCCCTTGGATCAGCCGTCCTCTATGGGCCGCGGGTCGGGCGGCACTTACAAAGCTATTCGAGGCTCGCGAATGCAGGTGCTGCGCGGATCATTAATGACAGTGCAGCACTCGGGATGGCGGTATCCCGCCTTGTCGCACCGGATCAGGCTGCAATTATGGCGCATGCTGGTTGGGATGTGGTCACTGAGGGAGCGGCGCTAACGGATCGGATCACCGATTTAGTACAGGATACGCTCGATACCTTAGAGGGAGTGAACTGATGCGCGCACCGGATTTCTGGCACCGCTCTAAGCCTGGCTTGCGTGCGCGTATGCTACAGCCCCTCGGTGCAATTTATGCGCGGGCGACTGCAAATAGGCTGGCGCGAGGGGCACGTACAAAGATGGGTGTGCCCGTAATTTGCGTTGGCAACATTAACGCGGGCGGGACGGGCAAAACGCCAACTGTGATCGCTGTCGTCGAATATCTGCGCGATCTTTATCTGGAGCCTCATATTGTCTCACGCGGGTATGGCGGCACTTTGGACGGACCTGTGAGGGTAGACCCCGCCCAGCACACAGCAGCACAGGTCGGGGACGAGCCGCTGCTGCTCGCAGCATTTGCCGAAGTTTGGGTCGCCAAAGACCGCGCTGCGGGGGCCAGAGCAGCACAAGACGCTGGCGCAAAAGCGATAGTGCTAGATGATGGCTTTCAGAACCCTGCCCTCGCATATGATCTAAGCATCGTTGTGGTAGACGCCCAAAAGGGTTTCGGGAATGGCCTGTGCCTGCCTGCTGGCCCCTTGCGGGAGCCTGTCCAGACGGGGCTGGCGCGTGCTGATATCCTGCTTTCCATCGGAGATATGGCTGCGCAAGATGCCTTCGACACCTCGGTGATTCCCATCGGGTTGCCCCGCGTGCGGGCTTCGCTTGCTCCGCTACAGACAGGAATGGACTGGACAGATACGCCTATTCTGGCTTTCGCAGGCATCGCTCACCCAGAGAAGTTCTTCTCAACGTTGCGCGGTCTAGGAGCCACCTTGGTCCATGCAGAACCATTAGACGACCATCAACCGCTTACCGCGGCCTTGCTTGGCCGACTTGAGGCCGATGCCCATTCAAAAGGGGCGCAGTTGGTAACGACCGAGAAAGATGCTGTGCGCCTTCCGCCGTCGTTTCGATCAAAGGTGATTACCCTACCCGTCCGCCTGAAAATGGGCGCGGATAACGCCTTGCTAGCGGCTCTGAAAAAGATCGCAGCATCTGGGCTCTGAGCCGCTTTTATCTAAAAAATCTGCGCATCGATCAATCGTCTTCACCCAGTTTTGGCGAAGGGCGTTTCAGTTCGAGGTCCGCACCAGAAAACTTGAACGGGGAATTGACACCCGGTACACCGTCCAGTTCAATCTGCATGCCGCGCGCTTGGACCTGAGGGTCGTTAAATGTGTCTTCCATCGTGTTGATCGGCCCTGCAGGCACGTTGTGCGCCTCGCAAGCTGACAACAGATCATCCCGCGCGCGCATCCGCGTTGCGGCCTCGATACGGGCGTTCATTGCAGAGCGATTTGCAACGCGGTCTGCGTTGCTGGCGTAATCAGGATCAATCCCCATTCCCTCCAACCCCAGCAGATCACACAAACGCCGAAACTGACCGTCATTTCCTGTGGCAATGATCAAGTGACCATCGGACGTCTCGAAAACCTCGTAGGGTGTAAGATTGGGGTGTGCGTTGCCCAAACGGGACGGGGCGACGCCTGTGGTGAGGTAGTTCATCGCCTGATTGCCAGTGATCGCAACCGCGCAGTCGAGCAGCGCCATGTCGATGTGTTGACCGACGCCAGTACTGTGACGCTGGTGCACAGCTGCCAAAATTGCAGTCGTTGAGTAGATGCCGGTGAAGATATCTGTGATGGCCATGCCATGCTTTTGTGGTTGTCGGTCCGGCTCTCCTGTGATGGACATCAGGCCTGACATACCTTGGATAATGAAATCGTACCCTGCACGATGCGCATAGGGGCCAGTTTGACCAAAGCCAGTGATCGAACAGTAGATCAACTTTGGGAATTGCTCTTTCAACGTGGCGTAGTCCATGCCGTATTTGGCAAGACCACCCGTCTTGAAATTCTCGATCAAGATATCAGCATCTTCGAGCAAGGCGTGCATTTTCGCCTGCCCCGCCTCCGTGCGCAAATCTACCGTCACAGATGCTTTGCCGCGGTTCGCCGAATGAAAGTATGCGGCTGAACGGTCTCCGTCACGATCAACAAAGGGCGGACCCCACTGGCGCGTATCATCGCCAGCAGGACTTTCGACCTTGATCACTTCCGCGCCCAGATCGGACAGGGTTTGTCCCGCCCAAGGACCTGCCAAAATGCGGGCCAATTCGATAACTTTCAGACCAGCGAGCGGAGCGGACATCAGCCAGCTAATGCCGCATCAATGGTTTCCTTCATGGTTTCATAGTTCATGTTGGAAAACTTTTTACCGTTGATCAGAAAGCTCGGCGTGCTGTCGATCCCATCTTCTTCGGCATTCTCTTGATACCAGGCGACCAACGCTTGCGCACGGTCACCGTCCTGCAAGCACGCTTCAAGCGTGTCGTTATCGAGACCTGCAAGGCGACCGATTTTGCGCAACTCACCAACAATAGCTGCAGGATCACCTGCGCGTGTCCAACCTGCCTGATCCGCATAGATCAGATCCGCGATGCCAAAGAATTTATCTTCACCGCCACAACGTGCGATCAGGGATGCCCAAAGGCCAAAGCGGTCAAAGTAGACTTCACGGTAAACGAACTTGATCTTGCCAGTGTCGATATATTCGGCCTTGAGCTTTTTATACGCACCAGTGTGGAACGTCGCGCAATGCGGGCAGGTAAACGATGCGTATTCAATTACCTCAACCGTCGCATCAGAGTTACCCGAAACCATGTCTGGGATAGAGGAAGTGTCCACATCACCGCTGGTTGTTTGGGCGTTCGCAGCACCCGGCAATGGCGCGTCAGGAAACGCCACCGTGTTCGCGCTGCGGTTGCTGGTAATGTACCAGCCACCAAGACCAACTGCGGCAACGCCCCCAAGGAGAATATTTCTACGGTTCATATCGGAAGTCCTTCATTCGTTTATTCGGTAACTGGCGTATGCTCAGCGGTTTTGTTTGTTCAATATGTTCTCGCCCAGTCGTGCAAGGGCATCGCGCAGGTTTTCGTCGCCGATGGACGCTGCGGTTTGGGTTGCTTTTGCTTTGATTACTGGATCGGGTGATGCGATGGTTTTCTTTGGAGCGTGCTCGAAAGTAACCCGTCCCTCAGAGAATCCTGTCGCTGCGGTTTGGGTTACGCGCACACGTGCGATAGCGTTATAGCCATAGACCGCATTCACCCGCGCGCGCAGTTGTTCTTTCTGCATTTCCAGCACAGGTGCATTGGCTCCCGTGGTCAGTAGAGTGAGCGTCGCTCCCATTCCGCCACGGCCATATGATACCTCGACAGGACGCGAGATCGCGGCTGCGTCTTCTCCGGCCACCTCGGCCCAGTTGGTAAGCAGCCGAGATTGCGCGAACCCACGGCTTTCCGAGGCTTTGCGAATTTTGCTCGTCAGCAAACTTGCGGTACGAGCGAATCCTTTTGTGGTGGTGCGGCGGGGCGGCATTACAGACTTTCTTTCGTGGATGCTGGCACCCGATGGGGTGCCGCGCTATGTCGTTCGATACTATCATAGCGCAACGCGGCGGCCCTGCCACCATAGCAAATCAGGATTGGTTCATAAACAGTGCGTGAGAAGGATAACATCTCTGTAATGTTGCTGGAGTGGTACGACGTGAATGCCCGCGAAATGCCGTGGCGCGTGTCGCCGCAGGACAGAGCGGCAGGACAGTTGCCTGATCCCTACGCCATCTGGATGAGCGAGATCATGCTGCAACAAACCACCGTTGCGACAGTTAAGGAATATTTTAGACGCTTCATCGCCCGCTGGCCGACAGTGCGCGATCTTGCGGCTGCGCAGGACGCCGATGTGATGGCAGAGTGGGCTGGCCTTGGATATTATGCGCGGGCGCGCAATCTGCTCAAATGCGCGCGCGCTGTTGTGGATGAATACGATGGGGTTTTTCCTGCAGATCACGCAGCTCTGCTCAAACTACCGGGCATTGGACCCTATACCGCAGCGGCGGTTTCCTCGATTGCATTTGATCTTCCGCACGCAGTCTTGGACGGAAATGTAGAGCGTGTCATGGCGCGGCTTTATGATGAGCACATGCCCTTGCCTGAGGCCAAGCCTCAGTTGATGATCCACGCCCAGACGCACACCCCCGCCGAGCGTCCTGGTGATTATGCACAAGCGGTGATGGATTTAGGCGCCACGATCTGCACGCCAAAATCGCCCGCCTGTGGCATTTGCCCTGTGCGTGAACCGTGCACCGCGCATGCCAAGGGAACAATGGCAGAACTGCCAAAGAAGACGCCGAAAAAGGCCAAGCCTGTCCGCCATGGCACTGTGTATCTAGGTCGGCGGAGTGATGGAGCATGGCTCTTAGAAACGCGGCCAGAAAAAGGGTTGCTCGGCGGTATGCTGGGCTGGCCCGGATCGGAGTGGGTTGATGTCAGCCTGCCCCATCCTGAAAGCACACCACCAGTACAAAGTGAGTGGGAAGAGGTCGACGGCGAAGTGCGGCATACGTTCACGCATTTTCACCTGATCTTGCGGGTAATGACAGCAGAGTTACCGCAAGGGGCCAACCCTGAAGCGGGTGAATTCAAAGCGCAGACCAGCTTTCAGCCCTCAGACCTACCAACAGTGATGCGCAAAGCATTTGACCTGCTGCACGATGACGCAACGCCACATAGTAAAGCACGCGGGTCGCTGTTATAAACCGCTAAACTTTTTGAGGTTTAAGGCATGACAGATACTCCTATTCCACCGTCAGAGATGGCAAAGTTGAGCCGCGTATTGCCGTTCTGGATGTCCTTTGGCCTTGTCCCGCTTGCGTGGATTGGCGCGCTTTACGGCGGCTGGGCGCTTTTGATCGTCCCTGTAATGACTTGGTATTTGTTTTCAGCGTTGGACGCCGCGCTCGGGCTAAACACGGAAAATGCTGACCTCAGCGCAGATGACGATGATCTCTATTGGTACAAGATGATCACGATCGTCTGGGCCCCTGTGCAGTTTCTCCTGCTGGTCAGTCTCCTTTGGTACGTTCCACAAGCAGAGCATTTGAGCACGCTTGAGCGGGTAGGTGTCTTCTTTGGTGTCGGCGTAATTACGGGGACCGTCGGGATCAATTATTCCCATGAACTCATGCACCAAAAAAGTAAGATGGAGCGCTGGATGGCCGATATGTTGTTGGCGATGGTGCTTTATTCCCACTTCCGCTCCGAGCACCTGCTCGTCCATCACCGCTATGTTGCGACACCACGTGATCCAGTGACGGCACGTTATAACGAGGGATTCCACCGTTTCTATCCGCGCGTCCTGCGCGAATGCTGGCACAGCGCATTCAACGCGGAAAAGGCGATGCTTGCGCGCAAGGATCTTCCATGGACCAATCTCAGCAACCCTTTCTGGCGGTACTGGGGCCTGCAACTGGCGTTCTTCTTGTTGGCGTTCACCTTGGGTGGCTGGTCTGGTGTGGGGCTGTTTGTGGTGCAGGCAGGCGTAGCGATTTGGCAGTTAGAGCTGGTGAATTACATTGAACACTACGGCCTAACCCGCAAGCATCTGGGCGAAGGAAAGTATGAGCATGTACAACCCAGACACAGCTGGAATGCAGCGCATAAAGCCTCAAATTGGCTATTGATCAATTTGCAGCGTCACTCGGATCATCACTACAAGCCAGACCGGAGATTTGCCGTGCTGCAAACGTACGGAGCGGAAAAGGCACCGCAACTGCCATACGGATATCCAGTGATGACAATGCTGGCGATGGTGCCGCCGCTCTGGCGTCGCTTCATGAACCCGCATGTACGCCGCTGGCGGGAGATGTATTACCCCGAGATCACGGATTGGAAAGCCTATGACAAAGCCGAAACGCCAATGCCGCGCTAAGATCATATTAATCCCTCGCTGCAATAAAGACCTGAGCATTACAGCCGTCAGGGGATTCTTATGCAGCAATATGCAGCCACAGCGCCTTCTCATAACGCGACATGTTTGATTATCGAAGACAGTCAGTTTGACCAACAGATGATGAGCCGCGTGATCGACCGCTCGCAAGGCAAGATGCGGGTGGAAGTGGCAGCAACCCTACAATCTGCGCGTAAGGCGCTGGCTGTCGGGAAAATTTCACTCATCCTGCTGGACAACAACCTGCCAGATGGGGTCGGCGCAGAATTCGCGCTTGAGTTGGCGTCCGACCCGAACCTATCATCCATTCCCGTCATTATGGTCAGTGATTGGCCCACGCCGTTTATGTGGGAAAAAGCAGCGTCTGCAGGGGTCCTGTATGTCGTAAACAAGGCGGAGTTTGGCGTGCGCTATGTGGAGCAAGCCATGCGCAGCGGTTTACACAAGCGACCGATGCTTACCTGAAAAGCTCGAGACAAAAACCTAACTTTCAAAACATTCTGCTATGATTGGTTGCTCTACGGATCGCGCGCTAATGTGTCGAATTAAATAAACACTCTTCTTTTCTCCAAACGCATGCCCATCTGACGGCATCCATTTGGTTGTTCATTTCTGTTCTGACACGGATATCGAGCGACTGATTAGGCGACGGTATAAGCTTGATAACAAGAGAGAGACCAAGCGACAAACCGTAAGCTTCGGCAGGGGATCTCATAAAATCAGGCAGTACAGCATGGTCTCTTTTTGGATTTTCTAGGTATTCATATTTTCCAGTTGGGTAACCACCTCACAAAAAAAGCCCCGCCATAAAGGCGGGGCCAAGGTGAGTGTCATCAGCGCATCCCTCATTTGGAGGGTGCGGTGACACTGGCGGTGTTCGAATTCTGGGATAGATCAGGCTTGCATTTCCGCTCTGATCTGCTGGCGCAACACGTCAATTGAGACGGTTTTTCCTTCTTTTTTATAGCACCAGTATGTCCATCCGTTACAGCTGGGTGCGCCCTCAAGGGCGGCGCCAACTTGGTGAATGGAGCCTTTTACGTCAACGCCGATCAACGTGCCATCGGCGCGCACTTTGGCTTTGTGACGGTTATTCATGGAATAGAGGTTCTCACCTGGCCGCAGCATGCCGCGCTCGACCAGTTGGCCGAAAGGAACACGCGGTTCAGCGCGTTTCGAGGTTGTTGTCTGGAGTGCCTCATTGTCGAATTTGCGCACGTTAGCGATACGCTTGTTGGCAACTTTGCGGTATTCTTCTTCGCGCTCGATACCGATGAAGTCACGACCAAGCATTTTGGCCACCGCTCCTGTGGTACCTGTACCAAAGAACGGATCAAGGACCACATCGCCGGGATTGGTCGAGCCAATCAGTACGCGGTGCAACAGGCTTTCGGGTTTTTGGGTGGGGTGCGCTTTGTCTCCAGCTTCATTTTTGAGACGCTCGTGACCGTTGCAGATCGGCAGAACCCAATCACTGCGCATCTGAATACCTTCGTTCAGCGCCTTAAGCGCTTCGTAGTTGAAGGTGTATTTGCTGTTCTCGTCTTTACCAGCCCAGATCATCGTCTCGTGGGCATTGGTAAGGCGTTTGCCACGAAAGTTCGGCATCGGGTTCGACTTGCGCCAGACCACGTCATTGAGAATCCAGAAGCCTTGGTCCTGCAATGCGGCACCAACACGGAAGATATTGTGGTAGCTACCAATCACCCAGATCGCGCCATTCGGCTTGAGCAAGCGACGCGCTGCTTTGAGCCAAGCTTTCGTAAACTTGTCATAGACGGCAAAGCTGTCGAACTGGTCCCAGTCATTGTCGACGGCGTCGACCTTGGAGTTGTCGGGACGGTGTAAGTCTCCGCGCAGTTGCAGGTTATATGGCGGATCTGCGAAGATCAAATCGACGCTGGCTTCGGGGAGTGAATTCATCACCTCGATACAGTCGCCATCAAGGATCGTGTTCAGGGGAAGCGCATGCGCTTCCTTCTTCTTTACTGTCATTGCTCTGCCTCATTGCCCGGTGCATTTTTGCACTCATTGGTTGATGACTAAGATGACTGCAGAGTGATTCTTGGTCAATTTGTTTATTGAATCAAAGTATTAAGAATTATTCTTGCCACAAGATATTGTGTACCGGCTTGAACGAACGTCTATGGTGTGGGGTCACACCCAATTCTTGAAGTGCAGACATGTGTCTTTTTGATCCATATCCCATGTTCGTCTCCCACCCATAACCCGGATGCTGTTGCGCCAAGGACAACATGACATAATCTCGACATATTTTGGCCATAATTGAGGCAGCCGAAATGGAAACAGAACGGGCATCGCCTTTGATGATTGTTTCCGAAGGCAGGGTTAATCCGCGCGGGGTCATGTTTCCGTCAATCAAGCAATAGTCCGGCGGAACTTTGAGCCCGTCGAGCGCCCGCACCATGGCGATGTGACTGGCGCGCAAAATATTATGTTCGTCGATTTCCTCGACTGTCGCATGGGCGATGGAAACATCGGCCACCTCCATGATCTGAGCGTAGAGGAGTTCGCGTTTCTTGTGGGTCAGCTTCTTACTGTCGTTGAGCCCTGCAGGGATGCGCGCAGAGTCGAGCACGACTGCCGCCGCAGTCACAGGACCTGCTAAGGGGCCGCGCCCCACTTCATCAACGCCTGCGATACGGGCATAGCCTTGTTCTTTGGCTGCGAGTTCGAATGAATAATCAGGTTCCATTCTTGCAGGAAAATCCGATGGCGGCCGTCCGTGCAAGTGAAAAGGGAGAGATGCCCGAACACCTCTCCCTTCCAATCCCATGCTCGTTTTTAACGAACGTGGGCTCAACACATCGCCCAAAGGAACGTCTGTGTTGAATTTCAGGTCATCGGCGCGAAACGCGGTAACCATTACGCTGCAAACAACGTCCATCAAATCCTGAACGCGTACCGCGGTCTGTACGAATACGTTGTGCGCAAGATTGCGGAAGGCGGTTCACGGCGCGGTAGTTTTTCTCAAGGCAGCGACGCCCGAACATGTGCACCTGTCCACGACGCGTCTGGAAGCTCCGAAAGCACTCTCTTGGCAATTCGGCCCGACCTGCGCGCTTTGGCAGTGGTCTGGGACTTGGGTTTGCGTGACCACGCCCAATATTATGTTTTGGTTTTTTCACAGTCACATGACTGTCTGGGCGATCCTTATTATTATCGTGGATAATTTTACCCACCACCACCAGACCAAGAAGCGCAGCGATAGTGCGTGCTGCGCGCTCATCATCACGATCAGCAAAGGCAGGGGCCGCCGAGAATGTTGTCGCCGCTATTGCGACAGCAGCAAGCGTTGCGGTGAAACGGGAGGGAAGCATGAACTTCATGAGAGTGATCCTTTCAAGTGAAGGCGGCGCGCCGAAGACGTGCTGCGGTATGGGATCAATCTGGGTCAGGTCGTCTACGACAGGCAATAACACCGCGCTGCTATTGGATAACCGACAGGCTTTGCCGCCACTGTTATTGTATATCAGCCCGGAAAACCGCATGTTCAGATTTATGAAACACATACGCCTCCCTCTTTTCGCGGCCCTGCTGGTTGCCTTTAGCACTCCAACTTTTGCCGCTGATTGCTATGCCGATTACAAGGCCAAGCAGGACAACCCACTTCGGCTGCACTATGGCGTGGCCGAAATATCAGGCGCATGCTCAAAGGCATCCGCACGCGCGCAACTCACCCAGCGGTTAGGCGCGCAAAACTGGAAACTGCTTAACGTCGTATCAGTTTTCGGTCCCGAGGGACTCGCGAAAAGGAAAGATAGTGCCGGATCAAACTTCCTCCGCTTCTGATATGCGCCGTGATGGCGGCCGATTTGTCTTCATAGGAATCTGTGCGGTTGCGGGGTTGCTCGTAATTGGCGCTGTGGTGATGTTCTGGGCTTTGCCGGATGCAAACGCATTTAATGCGCGGGTTGAGCGTATTTTTGTTGAGAATGATAATCTCACCTCCGCCGCCGAGATCAAAATGCTAGAGATACTGGCGCAGTCCGGTACGGCATTTTCCGACACACTCAGAAACTACCGCGTTCTGATTGGTGTGCTACTCATCTTTGCTGCTGCAATGTTGGTGGCGGCCGTCGTCTTCCTCACTTTGCTTATCACCTTCAACCGCCGCATGGCACAGATCGAGCGAACGGGAATTCAAGTGTCATCTCTGCTCATCAGTCGTGAGGAGAACAAGGTTTACCTCAACAATCTTGGCTTCAAACTGACGGATGCCGCGATGGAGACGCTGGCCGTCTTGGCCGAAGCGAGGATGGACGATGACATCCTATCAGGCTCCGAGATTGAGGGTGTGATTTCAGGTCGATCGGCGGCCGATTGCGATGAAGCGGCAGGGGCCACTCGGATTAAGCGGTTGCGCGATACATTGGGCAACCAAATGGTAAGCGAACTGCTGGTCAAAAACATCGCACGGCGCGGTTATATGCTTGCGATTGATAAGGACGTGATCAAGGTTCTCTGACCTCAATTTTGAGAACGTCTCGCAATTATTGGCCTCTCCACTTATATTCAATGAATGAATAGAAGACAGTTTACCGCTTCCCTCGGCGCGATTTCGGGCGCTGCTGCATTGCCTCTTTCCGCCGCACCTGCCGTGACATCAGCACTATCGCCCGTTCCAGCAGCGACATACTCATGGGCGCAGCTCATCGTACGTGCGCAAGCAAAGACTGATCCCGCAATGCTCGCGCGGCACCTAAAGCTAAGCCCCGATGTTGCGCATAATCTCTTCCAGACATTGATACGGGATGGCATCCTGCGCGCCCCTACTACCGCAGGAATTGCGCAGGCATCCAAGCCGATACAGGCTAGCGGCCAAAGCTTGCGTGCGCATAGGCCAACCCTTCACCAGATCAAAGCAGCATGGGAGGACGTTCACCATGATGCAGAGCCTCTGGTCAATCAGGAGAGTCCAGCGCTAGGGTGCGACAATAGCGTTGAAAAGGACTGCTCCGATGCCTGCACCGATGAACCCATTCAAGAAAGCCCTCAAGCAGGGTGAAATGCAATTCGGCTGCTGGTTAGGTCTGGCCGATACATTCTCAACCGAGATGATGGGTCAAGCTGGTTTTGATTGGGTTGTCGTGGACGGGGAGCATGGACCTAATGACCTGCGCTCGATCCTCGCACAGCTTCAGGTTCTGGCGAGCACGGACACCCATGCGGTGGTGCGCCTGCCCGTTGGCGAAACGTATATGATTAAGCAGACCCTCGACGCAGGTGCGCAGACTTTGCTGATCCCGATGGTTGAGAGTGTAGAGCAAGCGCGGCAACTGGTGCGGGATGTGAATTATCCGCCACACGGTGACCGTGGCGTTGGTTATGCTCTTGCGCGTGCATCACGGTTCAGCACCATTGCAGACTACGGGACCACCGCAGATGCGCAAATCTGCCTTCTGCTTCAGGTCGAAAACCTGCGTGGGCTGGCAGCGCTTGATGATATTCTCGCACTTGATGGTGTGGACGGTGTATTTATCGGACCGGCCGATCTGGCAGCAGATATGGGCCATATGGGCAACGCAGCGCACCCCGACGTCCAAGCAGCGATCATGAATGCCATCGAACGGATCAAGGCTGCCGGAAAAGCACCCGGCATCTTGTCGACGCGCGACGAGATGACAAATGATGCCATTGCGGCGGGCGCACAATTCGTGGCCGTTGGCGCTGATGTTTTGCTCCTTGGTCAAGCAGCACGTACACTCGCCAAAAAATGGCAGGCAACTAAGCGATGAATACCGGCATTGCGCTGCTCGCCTTTGCATATGTCCTGAGCCAGTTCTTTCGTGCCTTCCTCGCTGTCCTCAGCCCATTTCTGGCAACAGATATCGGAGCAGGTCCAGAAGACCTCGCCTTTGCCTCTGGCCTTTGGTTCATTACTTTCGCGGCGATGCAGCCGCCGATTGGATGGGCGCTTGATACAATTGGACCGCGTCGTACTGCGGCAACGCTATTGCTTTTGGGCGGGGGCGGTGGTGCCGCCGTTTTTGCTTTGGCAACTACGCCTCTTCATGTCTCAATTGCGATGGCTCTGATCGGTGTGGGCTGCGCGCCCGTGCTGATGGCCTCCTATTATATCTTCGCGCTCGACCATCCGCCCTTACGCTTTGCATTTCTGGCTGCTCTCATGGTTGGTGTTGGCACATTGGGAAACATTGTCGCCTCCTACCCGACCACTCTGGCTGCCGAGACGATGGGCTGGCGCGCCGCACTTTGGGTCTTGTGCGCCTTGGCCAGTGCCACGGCGGCGGGTATCTGGATCACCGTGCGTGACCCCATCAAAGAGCCGACCGAGCAAAAAGGAAGCCTTGCCGAAGTCCTCCGTATTCGCCCGCTTTGGTTTATCTTCCCGCTCATGCTGGTGAGCTATGCGGAGGTTGGTGCCCTACGCGGTCTCTGGATCGGCCCCTATCTCACCGAAGTTTTCAACGCAGAGCCACGCGTGATCGGGCAAGCAACCCTCGCCATGGGAATAGCAATGGTAGTCGGGCCGCTGCTCTACAGTAAGTTGGACAATGTGTTTCGCACATTGAAATGGGTCGTGTTCGTCGGCAGCTGTGGCATGCTTTTGTCCACCTTCGGGATGATCATGCTGGTAGATCACAGCGTTATCTGGATCATCATTCTGATGTGCGCCATCGGCCTGTTTGGCTCAACCTACCCTGCGATCATGGCGCACGGTCGCAGCTTCTTGCCACCGCATCTGGTCGGGCGGGGTGTGACCATGCTTAACCTGTGCAGCATCGGAGGCGTCGGAATCGCGCAATTCGCCACGGGACGCATTCACGCCTCCTATTCTGACGGCGCGTTCGCCTCTTTACCCTATAGCCTGATCCTCACATTTTTCGCCATACTGTTGAGCATCGGCCTCATCACCTATCTGTTTTCCCGCGATACCGAACGGTGATCGCTGACCTCTTTCAATAAAGCCCAAAGCGGTATAACAGGCCCTGACCATCAACCATCAAAACTGGAGAAAACGAGATGGGTTATCGCGTTGTAGTCGTGGGGGCCACTGGAAATGTGGGCCGCGAAATGCTGAACATTCTGGCCGAGCGTCAGTTCCCTGTGGACGAAATGGCCGTGCTGGCCAGCCGCCGTTCCTTGGGCACGGACGTCAGCTTTGGCGACAGAACGCTTAAGACGAAAGACCTTGATACGTTTGACTTCACGGGCTGGGACATGGCGCTGTTTGCGGTAGGCTCTGAGGCGACTGCGAAATACGCACCTATCGCAGCCAAGCAGGGCTGTGTGGTAATCGATAATTCGTCGCTTTACCGCTATGATGCAGATATTCCATTGATCGTACCGGAGGTGAACCCCGAAGCGATCCACATGTATTCCAAGAAGAATATAATTGCGAACCCCAACTGCTCCACCGCGCAGATGGTTGTGGCGCTCAAGCCTTTGCACGACCGCGCCACCATCAAGCGCGTTGTCGTTAGCACGTACCAGTCCGTCTCCGGCTCTGGCAAAGAAGGCGCGGACGAGCTTTGGGATCAGACCAAGAGCATCTACAATCCCGTCACTGATGTGCCGCCGAAGAAGTTCCAAAAGCAGATCGCATTCAACGTGATTCCGCAGATCGATGTGTTCATGGATTCCGGTGACACCAAAGAAGAGTGGAAGATGATGGTTGAGACGAAGAAAATCGTCGACCCCAAAATCAAAGTCACAGCGACCTGCGTGCGCGTGCCTGTTTTCGTAGGTCACTCCGAATCGATCAACATCGAGTTTGAAGATCACCTCGACGAGAACGAAGCCCGTGACATTTTGCGCGAAGCACCAGGGATCATGGTGATCGATAAGCG
Source organism: Sulfitobacter sp. (assembly GCA_036964385.1). Lineage (GTDB taxonomy): Bacteria > Pseudomonadota > Alphaproteobacteria > Rhodobacterales > Rhodobacteraceae > Sulfitobacter. Next base: position 29,452 of record JBALTK010000014.1, read on the forward strand.
TGAAGACGGCGGTTATGTCTCCCCCATCGAATGTGTTGGCGACTATGCGACGTTCATCAGCCGCATCCGTCAGGACAGCACGATCGACAACGGGATTAACCTTTGGTGCGTCTCGGACAACCTGCGCAAAGGGGCTGCATTGAACGCCGTCCAGATCGCCGAGTTGTTGGGCCGCGAGTGTCTTAAGAAAGGCTGATTTCCGCCCATTTGGAAACGGTTGAGGGGTGCCCATGCGGGCGCCCCTTTTTCTTTGGGGCATGGCACTGCATGTTGGTGATTGAACATAAGGACCACATTCACATGCGCTTTCTCCCCCTCGCCCTCGCCGCCCTGCCGCTTCCTGCTTTGGCAGGCACCTATACCGTGACCTCGGCCCCGACTGCCGTCACCGTTTATAGCGGTTTTGCTATGGTTACCCGCGAAGTGAGCGTTGAGGTAGCCACAGGCGCGCATGAAGTTATCTTTCCCGATTTGCCACAATGGGTGGACGCAAACAGTTTACGTGTATCGCTGAACGGTGCCGACCTTGGCGGCACGCGGTTGCGCACCGATGCCCTACCCCCGCAGCCGGACGGAGACAGTGCTGCTGTCATCGCTGCGAAGAAACAGATTGAGATCGCAGAGCGCGCTTTGCGAGATCTGGATGACGCAATCCAAGATGCCGGCTTTGGCGCGAATGCTGCTGAAGCGCGGGTAAATTTCTTGCAAGGTCTAGCATCTAGCGAGACTTTACCCTCCACTCCTCAGGCATTGTCCGAGCTTGCCCTGATGATTGAAGATCAGACTTTGGTCGCCAATGTTGCGCGAGTCCAAGCTTTGCGAAATGTCCGAGACATTAAAGAAGGGCGCGACGATCTGGAGCGCACCCTAGCAGACGCTCACGCCGCCCTTACAGCACTCACTCCCCCAACAGAGCCAAAGGCCTTGTTGGCCTTATCCGTCGCAGCCAAAGAAGCAGGGACCGTTCTCGCATCGATCAGTTATCCCGCGCGAGCCTCATGGCAACCAACTTATGATGTCGTTCTGACACGCGGTGATGCGGACAGCATGACACTGCGCCGTGCTGCTTTGATTTATCAAAACAGCGGTGAGAATTGGGATGATGTAACGCTTACACTCTCGACACTTACGCCCAGTGGTCAGGTTGTTCCATCCGAGTTGTATCCGCCTCTCTTGCGCTTTGAAGATCCGCAGCTACGCGAAAAGTTACAGCGCTCGACTGCAAGCCTGAGCGCTGATGTCGCAGGTGCGCCAATGGCAGTGATGGAAGCAGCCCCCGTGCCGCAGCCCAACTTTGACGGACCCGGGGTGACTTACACGTTGCCTGCGCCCCTCACTATCGCGCAAAGCGCTGAGGGTGCGCGGGTCGAATTGGATGCGCTGACGTTTGATGCACGCGTATTTGCACGTGCGGTCCCTGCGTACGACCCAACCGCCTTCCTGATGGCAGAAGGCACAAACGAAAGCTTGGAGCCATTGCTCGCCGCGCAGAGTGTGCAAATATTTATTGATGGCGCGTTGGTCGG
>JBALTK010000015.1:0-30966 GCA_036964385.1 Sulfitobacter sp.
CCAAATCAAATCTGATCTGAAGCTCCGAGAAAACACCGATGGTCAGCACGACGTCGTGAATCAGCGCCAGAACGGCACCTGCGGCAAACTGCCATTCGAACCTGAGCCAGATGTAGATGAGTACCGCACCAATTGCGAGGACAACAGCGATGATGGCAGTATTGATCAACTCGCCTGAAACCTTTGGCCCAACCGATTCCACAGAGATGAATTTGATGTCAGGACGTACTTCTACCAACGCAGCTTCAACAGTTTCGATGAGTTCAGTTGTGACCGCTTCTTGATCATCTTGCGCCTGTATCCGCACCATTGCGACGTTTTGATCTGGGCGGAATGAAGGATCGAATACTTCGGTAATAGTAATGTCCCCCAACCCAAGCGTGGTCATCGCGTCGCGGTATACGGCGATGTCGACGGGAAGCGGGCTTTCGGTACGGATGGTTGTACCACCGCGAAAGTCGATACCAAAGTTGAGCCCTTGCATCAGGAAAGACGCCGCTGCGACCAATACCATGACGCCCGAAATCCCCAACCACAGCTTCCAGCGGGTGAAAAAATCGAAGCTTGTATTTTGTTTTACCAGTCTCAGGCGCATATCAAATCACAATCGTTTTGGGACGGCGGCGCTCATACCAGATGACCACTATCAGACGCGTTACAAAGATCGCCGTGAACACCGACGTGAGAATACCAAGGCCCAGCGTAATCGCGAAGCCCCGCACCGGCCCCGAGCCCATGGCGAAAAGGATTACCGCCGTGATGAAGGTGGTGATATTGGCGTCAAGGATAGCGCTGAGCGCCTTCTCATAGCCAAGCTCGATCGCGCGCGCAGGCCCCTTGGAGGTCAGTAGCTCTTCGCGAATACGCTCAAAAATCAGCACGTTGGCATCCACCGCCATACCGACCGTCAGCACGATACCCGCGATACCCGGCAACGTGAGCGTCGCACCGATCAGGCTTAGCAAGCCGAACAGGAGTGCTACGTTAATGATCAACGCGATGTTCGCAAAAATTCCGAAGAGGCCGTAGGCCGCGAACATGAAGAACAGCACCAGCGAAAAGGCTACAATGGTCGCGACCTTACCCGCATCAATGCTGTCTTGCCCCAGCTCGGGACCGATCGTGCGCTCTTCAAGGAAATCGAGCTGTGCTGGCAATGCCCCCGCCCGAAGCAGAACGGCCAAACGTGTGGATTCCTCAACGGCAAAGTTCCCGGTGATGATGCCCGACCCGCCTGGGATGTGACTTTGGATGGTTGGCGCACTGACGACTTCGTCATCAAGAACGATAGCAAAGGGTGAGCCGATGTTCTCGGCTGTGTAATCGCCAAACTTGCGCGCGCCTGCTGTATTGAAACGGAAACTGACCGCTGGGGCGCCGTTCTGGTCAAAGCTGGGTTGCGCATCGACAAGCTCCTCGCCCGTCACCACAGGCGCACTTTCGATAATATAGAACAGACCCGGCTGATCGAGAGATGGCACAATCTCGTTACCGATGCCCGGACGCTCGGAGGCTTCGGTGCTGCGGCGAACGACGGGGTTAAACGTAAGCTGCGCCGTGGTGCCGATGATCTCTTTCAACTCGGCGGCAGAGCCAATACCCGGCACTTGGATCAGAATACGGTCCGTCCCTTGGCGCTGGATGGTCGGCTCACGTGTGCCGACTTCGTCGATGCGGCGGCGGATGATTTCCAGTGATTGCTGCATTGTGCGCTCATCTGTCGCACTTTGTTCGGCCTCGGACAGGACAACAGTGATAACCCCGTTGTCGCCGCTCACGTTGATGTCATTGGCCCCTACCCCTGTGAGGGTCTGCACAGGGCGGGCAAGACCGCGCACGGTGGCCATCGCTTCAGCCATTTTGGTGGGATCGGTCAGGCGAACTTTAAGCTCTGTCGGCGCGGACTGCTGGAGGTTCACGGGGGTAATCCCACGCACTGCATCGCGCACTTCGGGCCACATAGCCTCAAGGCGTGCTGCATAAACGTCCTCGACCCGCACTTCGGCAAGCAGATGCGCACCGCCGCGCAGATCGAGCCCCAGATTTACAAGGCTGCTGGGCATCCAGTCAGGCCAAAGGCCGCGCTGTGCTTCGAGTTCGGGCGTCGAACCTGACAACTCAATCTCTTTGACCGCATCATTGTGGCCTTCGACAATGGAATAAAAACCATTGGGCATCGCCAAGAAGATGCCAACTGCGCAGGTCAGCCAGATGGCGATGCGTTTCCATACGGATATCTGGAGCATGTCGCCCGCCTTTTGTCTTAGTCGTGTGGGGTGTTTACTTGGCCGGTTCGGTCTTGTTGATCACGGTTGCGATGGTGCTTTGGATAACGCGGATTTTCACGCCATCCGCAATTTCCAGTTCAAGCTCGCCGTCGTCTTTGACCTTGACCACTTTGCCGATCACGCCGCCTTGGGTCACGACCTGATCACCGCGGCGCAGCGCTGCAACCATCGCCTGATGATCCTTAAGCTTTTTCTGCTGTGGACGGATCAACAAGAAATACATGATACCGAAGATAAGGATAAGCGGGATAAACTGCTCGATGCCTGACATGGGATAGTCCTTTTATATGGGTCTCGCGGAGGGCTGCCCCAGTATCGCAAGTGGTGTCTGAAGTTTGCAGGAACCTAAGCGCGGGACCAGCGCTTTGCAAGGCACCCAAGGGCCTAATGTCGGGCCTATTGCGGAGTTTTCATGCCCCCTCTATGCCGTTGGCTTAGAATGGGTCATAACGCGGCCCACGCGAGTCACCCATACGGCCCGCACAGATCATTTGATGGAGGATATAACGATGCATGACATTCGTGCCATACGCGACAACCCTGATGCTTTTGACGCCGCCCTTGCGCGACGCGGCGATGCGGCGCTGTCCTCCTCCATACTAGAGCTTGATACAGCACGGCGGGCCAAAATTCAGGCAGCCGAAGCAGCGCAAGCAGACCAAAACGCGGCCTCCAAACAGGTAGGGGCAGCAAAAGCAAAAGGCGACGATGCCGAGTTCGAGCGTTTGCGTGCTTTGGTGTCCGAGAAAAAGGCCGAGGTCGCAACGATGCAGACCGAAGCGAAAGAACTGGACGCAAAGCTTACCGATATGCTTGCGCGTATTCCCAATGTGTTGGCCGACGATGTGCCACAGGGCGCTGACGAGACAGAAAATGTCGAAGTGAAGAAATGGGGCGATGTGCCCTCCTTTAGCTTTGCGCCAAAAGAGCACTACGATCTCGACAGCGTCGCGGCCTCCATGGATTTCGAAACCGCGGCCAAAACATCCGGCGCACGGTTCGTCATGCTCAAGCGTGGCGTGGCACGCGTCCACCGTGCGCTCGCGCAATTCATGCTCGACACGCATGTGGACGAGAACGGCCTGACCGAAGTGAACTCACCCGTACTGGTACGGGACGAGGCCATGTATGGCACTGATAAGTTGCCAAAATTCGGCGATGACAGCTACCAGACGACTGAAGGCATGTGGCTGGTTCCAACGTCTGAGGTACCGCTTACCTATACCGTTTCAGGCGATACACTTGAGGCCGCCGATCTGCCCCGCCGCATGACGTCACATACCTTATGCTTCCGTTCCGAGGCGGGGTCTGCGGGCCGTGACACTTCAGGCATGCTGCGTCAGCACCAGTTCGAGAAGGTTGAGATGGTTTCCATCACTCTGCCAGATGAATCAGATGCCGAGCAAAAGCGTATGCTCGCCTGTGCCGAGGGTATTCTGGAGAAGCTGGCGATCCCCTACCGCACCGTTCTGCTATGCTCTGGCGATACAGGGTTTGGCGCGCGCCGCACCTATGACATCGAAGCGTGGTTGCCCGGACAAGATGCCTATCGCGAAATCAGCTCCGTCTCGACCACTGGTGATTTCCAGGCCCGCCGCATGAATGCGCGGTTCAAGCCTGAGGGCGGTGGTAAGCCGCAGTTCCTGCACACGCTCAACGGCTCTGGCCTCGCTGTGGGTCGCTGCCTTATCGCGGTCTTGGAGAACGGCCAGCAAGAAGACGGCACTGTTGTTCTGCCAACCGTGCTTGCGCCATACCTCGGCGGCAAGACGACACTAGGCCTTGACGGCACACTTGCCTAAATCTCCCAGTCGGGGCGCTTACCGCCCCGGCTCATCCCGCTCGTGTGGCGGTTTCGGCGCGGGTGCGTCGCCAAATAAGTCCGGCAGCAAGCTCTTGAGCGAACGCGGACGGTAATCCCTACGGCCCTTAATCCTTTGATCCGCACTTGGATGCAGGTCGATCGGATGCCCCGGCCCTTTGCGCCATTTCAGCAAATTCCCAGCAACCGTATACAGCCATGGCGGCTGGCTCAGCGTGTGGCTATCCGCCATTGGATCAGGAACACGGTCCAGCAGATCGTCCATATTGATGTCCAAACCAGCTTTTTCCGCTCCGTGCGCAATCCACAACATGGATTGGCCCGTGAGCGCCCGGGCCTTTGGCGCAGAGCCGCCGACTATCGCGTGAGTGCCCGTAAACCAGACCTGTTGGTAAGGGCGCGTCTCGCTCCGATCCCCTTTGTTAAGACCACTATGACCGCGCGAGGCCTCTAGGTTATCCCAAAGCGCCGGACGGTAGAAAACGCGCCGCTCATCCAATGCGACGGCATGACGCGCTGATTTAACCATCGAAGTGAGTAAAGTGTCGTGAAAGCGGTATTTGCTGTTCCAAATAGTAGCCACCGGTCCCAAAAGCGGCGCAGGCACACCGAGCGATCCGACAGTATCCCAGATGCCCAAATAGGCAATCTCGATCTTATGCATCTGCGCAGGGTCATCGCGCCACGGGGTCACGGTACGCCAGTTCATATCCTGATCCGAAGTGCCGAATCGCGGCGAAAGCTTACGACGCGCTTGCAGGACATGAAGTGCGTCTGGGTGGTTCTCGATCCCCGGTTTGCGGTAGAGGCGAAAAGCCTCGTCCAGCGCATCTGGCGTAGGGTCAGCCACGATACCGCATTTGCGGATCATCCCTGCCAATGAGCGCGCGGTATAGGCACCACGAGAGAAGCCAAAGATAAAAATCTCGTCTCCCGCCTCGTATTGCGCACAAAGCGCCGCGTAGGCTTGCTTGATATTCTCGTTCAGGCCCCAGCCAAAGGCGCCCCCCCCAAGCTTCATCAGCGCCTTGCCAAGGAAGTTGACCTCACCGCCCCCTGTCCCGACACCCTCGAAATAATGGGCATGCTGGGCGTTGGTCCGGCGGGTATGGTCAAACAGACGCACCACATGGGTGGGCTGCTTCATCGTGGGACTGTTCCACGTGCCGTCACAAAAAATCGCGATCCGTGCCATTGGCAAAGTTCCTTTGTGCTATATGTCGAAGAGCAACTAGCAGCTTTGACCAGAAAGGTCCCCATGTCACGTCCCCTCGCCGCGATTTTAGTGTTTATTCTAGCAGTACTCTTTGCTGTCTCTCCTGCATTTGTGCCTGACTTCGGCGGCTTTGACCCCGACCAGTTCCCTGTTCCACAAGACGATCCCGCTGTGCAGCCTGCTGGGTATGCCTTCGCGATATGGGGAGTAATTTATCTGTGGCTCATCATTGGCATGGGCTACGGCGTTTGGAAGCGGCGTGATGATGCGGCGTGGCACCCCATGCGCGTGGCGCTTGTTCCGTCGCTCGCCGTGGGTGCCATATGGCTTGCCGCAGCGGTGGCAAGTCCCGTATGGGCCGCCGTGTTGATCTGGGTCATGCTGATCAGTGCATTGGTAGCATTGTTTCGCAGCCCCGTTCAGGAGAAATGGTTCGCCGCCCTACCGTTGGGTCTCTATGCAGGATGGCTGAGCGCCGCGTCCTGCGTTTCTTTGGGTTTGCTAGCAGCAGGTTACGGGTACGCGACCGAGACGACTGCAGCCCTCGGCTCAATATTTCTGGCACTAGTGATCGCGTCCGCAGTGCAAAACCAACTCAAGCGCGCACCAACATACGGCATCGCCGTGATCTGGGCGCTTATCGCCGCGGTTGTCCAGAATATGGCGACAGGTAACATGACCGTCGCAGCATTGGCCGCAGGTGGCGCAGTTGCGCTGCTCCTGCCCACATACAAAGCAATGCGGGCCACGCATTAAAAAATCCGGAGCTTTTTCAAGCTCCGGATCATATCTTGCCAAAGGGATGGCTACCTGCTGCCGTCGTTTGGCTTGCCGCCCACGTGTTTACGCAGTTTTGACGGCGGCGCTTTCTTGCGCCCTTTATAGGGGTTCGCTTCGGACTGGCCGCGCATCCAAAGACGGATGGGCGTTCCGGGCATGTCAAAGTCGATGCGCAAGCCATTCACCAGATAGCGGCTATAGCTTTCGGGGACCTTATCCGGGTGGCTACACATCACAACGAAACCCGGAGGGCGCGTTTTGGCCTGCGTCATATACTTCATCTTGATGCGCTTACCCTGCGGTGCGGGGGGCGGATGCGCCTCCAGCATACCCGCGAGCCAGCGGTTAAGCTGGGCTGTGGTGACACGGCGGTTCCACATGTCATAGGCCCGCATAATGGCCTGCTGCAAACGATCAAGGCCCCTACCCGTTTTGGCAGAAACAGTAATCAATGGCGCGCCACGCAACTGGGGGAGCAAGCGCCCAAAGCTCTCTTTCAGCTCTTTCAGTTTACCCTGCTTGTCTTCTTCGACATCCCATTTGTTCACCGCAATAACGACGGCGCGGCCTTCACGCTCTGCCAAATCCGCGATGCGCAAATCCTGCTGCTCAAACGGAATTTCTGCATCGAGGAGGACAACGACAACCTCGGCGAACTTCACCGCACGCAGACCGTCACTTACGCTGAGTTTCTCAAGCTTTTCTTGAATCTTGGCCTTTTTACGCATGCCTGCCGTATCAAAGATACGCATCGGCACGCCGTCCCATTCCGTGATCAGGGAAATCGCGTCGCGGGTAATCCCCGCTTCAGGCCCCGTGAGCAGACGGTCCTCTTTCACGATTTGGTTGATTAGGGTGGATTTGCCTGCATTGGGTCGTCCGACAACGGCAACCTGCAACGGCTTGGCGCGGGTCGGTACTGGGACCGCATCCATGTCATCGCCATCTTCTTCGCTCAGATCAACGTCCGTTTCAGGACCTTCCTCCGGTCTGCTTTCAGCAAAACCATCCGCGAGAGGCATAAGGATTGTATAAAGATCGGTGAGACCTTCGCCATGCTCAGCGGACAAACGAACCGGCTCTCCCAAGCCTAGCGAATAGGCTTCAAGCACACCCGCTTCGGCAGCGTTACCTTCGGCCTTATTCGCCACAAGAATCACATGCGCGGAGCGTTTGCGTAAAATTTCTGCGAAAACCAGATCGGAAGGAGTGATCCCCACCCGTGCATCCACCATAAAGAGGCAGATGTCAGCCATATCTACCGCGCGCTCTGTCAGGCGACGCATGCGGCCCTGAAGGCTGTCGTCGGTAACCTCTTCGAGACCCGCCGTATCAATCACGGTAAAGCGCAAATCGGCAAGACGCGCGGCCCCTTCGCGTAAATCACGCGTCACACCAGGCTGGTCATCGACCAAAGCGAGGCGTTTGCCAACAAGGCGGTTGAACAGCGTGGATTTGCCCACATTGGGACGGCCCACGATTGCTAGGGTGAAGGACATGGATTAGCTCCGAGCAGGGTTAGACTTGCGCCATAGCCCAAACAACGTGGCTGCGAAAGCCCTGTCTCAAACCCAGACCTTAACGATATGCGAGAAGTTGACCGTTTTTGGACACAACGTAGAGCGTTTGCCCTGCCACGACGGGCGCAGATGTCGCACCACCGGGGATTTCGGCAGACGCGACGAGCGCGCCATTGGTGGGATCAAAACTACGCAGCAGTCCATCACCCGAAGCGATGATCACACGACCACCTGCCACAATAGGCCCATGGTGGGCCACGATGCGGCTTTGCTTGAGTGGCTTGCGTTTTACGAAGTTGGGAAGCTCTACGCCCCATACTTTCGAGCCGTCAGACGCATCAAGGCGCACAAGCTCATTCAGGTCTGTAACGGCAAAGACGCTGCCGCCCACAGGCCAAACAGGACCGATTGCACCGTCGCGCGCAGTCCAGACCCGTGCACCAGAGGCCACATTGAGCGCCGCGATGCGGCCAGACTGGTTACCGACATAAACTCGGTCACCGGAAACGACGGGTGCTGCCGTAACGTCAGATACATTGCTAAGCGCGCGGCCAGGACGTTTGCCCAAAACAGAAGCGTCCCAGCGGTTCAGACCACCACGGCGGAATACTGCCTGCACCTCCCCTGACCCAAAGGCAAAGATCGCAAGATCATCGGTCAGCGCAGGTGCCGGTGCGCCAAGCACGTTGTTGGTGTCACCGGTCGAGCCGACCTGCCACTCGACAGAACCGTCTTTACGGTTAACCGCCCAACCCGTATTATCGCCAGCGGTCACATAGACCAGATCGCCGGAAACCGTCGGCGTGCCCGATCCGCTTGCGTCCAGTTGTTGGTTCCAGCGTACGGCACCCGTGCCTGCATCCAGCGCTGACAGAACGCCAAACCCGATGGATACATAGACGGTATCACCTGCGACAACCAAACCGCCGCCAGTCGCGTCACCCGCCTGATCGCGCGCAGGACGCAGATCAGCCTGCCACAGGGTTGCCCCTGCAGTGGACGTAGCGGTTACAATAGATTGTGCGTCGAGCGTGTAAATACGGCCGCCTGCGACAACAGGATCGGCGGTAATGCGGTGTTTGCGGCTGTCGCCTTCACCAATATTCGAGGCCCAAAGCAGTGTCAGGCTACTGCCCAGCGCAGGATGGCTTACGCGGTTTGCAGGGCTACCAGCAGTTTGCGCCCAATCCTTGTTCGCGCGCGCAGCAGGCAGCGAAATGGCACGTTGCACATTGCCGTTGAACGCAGGCTGCTGGCTTTCCAACTCACCTTGATCTTGGAGAACCGAACGGACATCTTCGCGTGCGCCCGCCAAGATCACATCAGGCTCCGAACAGGCGCTCAAGAATGCGGCGGCTCCAACGAGGCCGAACATCACGGAGCGTGGCGCCAAGCGGTGTTTGCGGTGCAAAGGGATATACATATCTGTCATGGCCTGCTCACTCTGGTCTGCATTTCACCCTGCCCCGCGCGGAGCATGAAAGAAGGTGGTCGCACCCTTATCCGTTATTTTCGTCGATCGGAGCGCCGTTCAAATCAGGCTCCCCACCTAAGGCTACAATCACCTGCAATGCACGTTGTTGCAAGTCCGGTGTAACCCCTGCGTCGTTCAACACCGCCTGATAGGTCGCCAGCGCGCCCTCGATGTCACCTTCTTGAATGGCAATCAGCGCGAGTTGCTCTTGCGCAAGCAAGCTCAAATTACCGCCAGCAGCGCCCAGCGCCTCGAATCCCTGCTTTCGCTCAGCCACTGGTAGGGTGTCCGTTTGGAGGGTCAACGCCTTGAACTGCGCGATTTGACGATAGATCAGTGGCACTTCTGCATTCACGGCAACTGCGTCGAGGCTGGCAATCGCGCCAGCAAGGTCATCTGCAGAAATCTGCTCTGAAGCGGTCAGAAGGGAAAGCACGGCGGCAGCTTGCGGATCTGCGGCTTCGACGCTTTGCAAGCCAGCCACACGAGCAGCAGCTTCATCATTCTCCAATGCCGCGAGGATAGCATCCCCCAGACCTTCGGCCTGGGCGCGTATTTGCGCTTTGCGGTACTCGGAGAAAGCAGCGCCCCCCACGATCAACAACACCAAAAGCACGGCAATCCAGCCATAGCGCTTAAGCGTTGCCATCATCTGGTCGCGGCGCAGCTCTTCGGTGACTTCTTCGATAAATCCGTCGCTATTGCTCATCCGGCTCTGGCCTTTGTGTTGCCCTGTTTCGCCCCTCTTAACGGAGGTACAGGTCCAAGCCAATACCCAAGCACAGAGCAGGATGCTTGCGGATCGGGCAAGCGCACAGCGTCTGTGCGAAAAAAGTCGCTTCTGAACTGTCCAGTTTAGTCCCGTTGCGCTACATAGATGCGGATTATGAAGGGCTGTTGCACGGATGCGCGATGCATCTGGCGGGGCGCTTCCGTTTCCTGATGAGGCACAACATGCGTATACTTCCTATTCTTGCAGCCATCGCACTGGCCGTAATCCTGTACATGGCTGTTCTTGAGCGCCCCACATTGATGTCGTTCTTCGGCGCTGACGGTGGCGATGAGACTGCCGAGGTCGCTACGGAAGATACAGCCCCAGCGCCGGTCAAAGACACACGCGTAAAAGTGGTCGTGCAAAAGGTAACCGCGCAGAGCATTGACAGCGCAGTTGTTCTACGCGGCCAGACCGCAGCGGCACGACAGGTTGATGTGCGCGCAGAAACTTCTGCCGTTGTGGTATCCGAGCCGCTGCGCAAAGGTGCTGCCATCGAAGAAGGTCAGATCATGTGCCGCCTCGACGCAGGGACACGCCATGCGGCGATGACCCAAGCAAATGCACAGTTGGCCGAGGCCAAATCACGCGTCCCCGAAGCAGAGGCCCGTGTGCAAGAGGCGCAAGCCCGCCTGGAAGAAGCGAAAATCAATCAGAATGCCTCTTCGCGTCTGAAAGAAGGCGGGTTTGCCTCCACATCGCGTGTGGCAAGCTCGGATGCCGCAGTGGCCGCCGCACAGGCGGGTGTAAGCTCTGCCCAATCCGGCCTTAGCTCTGCGCGCGCAGGCATCGAAGGCGCACAAGCCGCCGTTGAGGGCGCACAGGCCGAGCTTGAACGTCTGGTAATCAAGGCGCCGTTTAGCGGGCTACTGGAAAGCGACACTGCCGAACTTGGCTCGCTACTCCAGCCCGGTGCGCTTTGTGCGACGGTTGTCCAACTCGATCCGATCAAACTCGTCGGCTATGTACCGGAATCCCAAGTGAACCGTGTTAAGGTCGGTGCGATTGCAGGGGCGCGGCTGGCTGCTGGGGGCAGCGATGTTCAGGGCCGCGTGACATTTGTGTCCCGCTCCTCCGATCCGACCACCCGCACGTTCCTGACCGAGATCGAAGTGCCAAACCCCGATCTGGCGATCCGTGATGGACAAACCGCCGAAATCCTTATCGCATCGGCGGGTGCAGATGCCCATCTGGTGCCACAAAGCGCGCTGACTTTGAACGATGAAGGGGCGCTGGGGCTGCGTGTGGTGAATGACGCCAATATCGTGGAATTCTACGAAGTGGTTCTGGTCCGTGACACCGTCAACGGTGTTTGGGTCACTGGTTTGCCCACGGAGGCCAACATCATCGTAGTCGGTCAGGAATATGTGATTAAGGGCGTCGAAGTGGTACCAACCCCGCGTGAGGTGACCCAATGACCGGTATCGTTGACTGGGCCGCCTCGCGTGCGCGTATGGTCCTCGCGTTTATCCTGCTCAGCCTTGTTGTGGGTGGCTACGCGTATTCCACCCTACCAAAAGAGGGTGAGCCTGATATTGAGATCCCTGCGCTGTTTGTGTCAGTCCCCTTCCCCGGGATTTCCGCATCTGATGCTGAAACGCTGCTGCTCAAGCCGATGGAGACAGAGCTGAGCGATCTTGACGGGCTCAAGACTATGACAGGCACCGCTGCCGAGAATTACGCGGGTCTGGCGTTGGAATTTGAATTTGGATGGGACAAAACTTCGATCATTGCTGACGTGCGCGATGCCATGGGAACCGCCGAAGCGCAGTTCCCCGAAGGGGCCGAGACCTACTCGATCAATGAGATCAACTTCTCCGAATTTCCCATTATCATCGTGAACCTCACAGGCCCTGTTCCAGAGCGGACCATGGCGCGCTATGCCAAGCAGTTGCAGGATGACCTTGAAGGTATGGACGCCGTCCTTGAAGCGGGTATTGCGGGCAACCGTGACGAGATGCTCGAAGTACTGATCGATCCACTCAAGCTGGAGTCCTATGACGTCACAGCGAACGAGCTGATCAATACCGTGCGCAACAACAACCAACTTATTGCTGCAGGCGAAGTCGAGAGCAACAACGGCTCGTTCGCTGTGAAAATCCCGTCCAGCTTCAACGATCCGCGCGACGTCTATGACCTGCCCGTCAAGACCAACGGCAACCGCGTTGTCACTTTGGGCGATCTTGCCGAAATCCATCTTACGTTCGAGGACCGTCTCGGCACTGCGCGATTTGACGGCGAATCCTCCGTCGCATTGCAAGTGGTAAAACGCAAAGGCTTTAACCTCATCGACACAGCAACAGCGGTGAAGGAAGTCGTCGCGGCAAGCAGCGCGCAATGGCCCGATGAGTTGAAGGCCGCTGTCGAAGTTGGCACCTCCAATGACCAAAGCCGAGTGGTCGACAGCATGGTGCAACAGCTCTTGGGATCGGTCTTTACTGCAATTGCGCTGGTGATGATTGTGGTGCTGGCCGCCCTTGGTATCCGTGCCGCACTGTTGGTCGGCTTTGCAATTCCCACATCTTTTCTGCTGTGTTTTGCCTTCCTTGCGCTCATGGGCATCTCTATTTCGAACATCGTGATGTTTGGCCTGATCCTCGCCGTGGGTATGCTGGTGGACAGCGCCATTGTTGTTGTCGAATACGCCGACCAAAAGCAGCAAGAGGGTAAAGGCCCGATGACCGCTTATGTCGAGGCGGCCAAGCGGATGTTCTGGCCTGTTATTTCCTCTACCGCCACCACACTGTGCGCCTTCCTGCCAATGCTGTTCTGGCCCGGTGTACCGGGTGAGTTTATGGGCATGCTGCCCGTCACGCTGATCTTTGTTCTCTCCGCCTCACTGGTCGTAGCACTGGTTTACCTGCCTGTTCTGGGAGGGGTTACCGGACGCCTTGAGCAATGGATGGCGGGCAATATGGAGCGGATCGCAACGCTGCCATGGTATCTGCACATCCTTTTGTTCCCCGCCGCATTTGTAATGATCTTGCCCGCAATGTCCCTGCTCGCATCCGGCGTTCTGTTCGGTTGGATCGGTGCACAATTTGCAACCATGGACGGGCTTGACCTTTTGTCCTCGGTCATTCCGACTTTCGTCAAAGTCTTTGGTCTGGTGCTTGTTGCTGCGGCCGTCCTCTTGGTGGCACTTGGCGGCTTTATGCTATTTCTGCTGGCACTCTTTGCCGTACTCACGCGACTGGGAAAGTGGGGCCAGTGGTTCGCCTCCAGACTGTTTCGCAAAGCGCCTGACCGCATCAACGCGGGCTATAAACGCTCCCCGTTTGGTCGCGTAATCGAGATGATAGCGGGCAATCCAGTGATGCCTTTGGTCATGGCGGGGGCGGTATTCGTATTCGTCGGCACCACGCTGATCTACTTCTCCAACAATTCCAAAGGGGTTGAGTTCTTTGTCGAGTCCGAGCCCGAGCAAGCCATTGTCTATGTCCTTGCCCGCGGGAACCTTTCGCTGAACGAAAAAGACGATCTGCTGCGCCAAGCTGAACGGATCGTCATCGACCACCCTGGAATCGCGACAGCGTTCTCCTTTGCAGGTGAAGGCGGGTTGGACAGTAACACTGGCGGTTCTCAAGCTCCCAAAGACCTCATCGGGCAAGTCCAATTTGAGACGATCCCGTGGGAGGACCGCGCACTCAACCCCGAGCTTGACGGCGATATCATCATCGCTGAACTGACAGAGCAGTTGTCCAATATTCCCGGTATCAAGATCGAAGTCCTTTCCCTTGACCGTGGCCCTGCCTCTGGCAAACCCGTTCATCTGCGCTTCAAAGGGGATCGTTTTGACCATTTGGTTGAAGCCACCGCAATGGCCCGCGACCACTTCAACACAGTCCCCGGTCTGGTCTTGATCGAAGATACGCGTCCCCTGCCCGGCATCGACTGGCAGATCGACGTGGATGTTGAGAAGGCAGGCCAATATGGCGCGGATGTGCTGAGTGTCGGCGCGATGGTCCAGTTGGTAACACGTGGCCTGCTGCTCGACACGATGCGCGTCGATACCTCGGATGAGGAGATCGAAATCCGCGTGCGGCTGCCTGAGCAGGATCGCCTGCTCTCGACCCTTGATACACTCAAGGTGCGCACGCCAGACGGGCTTATCCCGTTGTCGAACTTTATCACCCGTACCCCTGTGCCAAAGCTGGCCGAGATCAGCCGCATTGATCAACAACGCTATATGGATGTAAAAGCGGACGTGACACCGGGCCTGATGAAAATCGTGCGTGCGACACGCTCCGGTGAAGACGCCAGTGCTGCTGCAACGCTGGCAACCCTGCGCCCTGCGGGGGATGACTATGACTTTAGCGACATCGAAGGGACGCGGTACAAAATTACCGACCGCACCGCCGCCGCGAGCAACTATGATTTGCAGGAGGACTACACTGCGCAAAAATTGCGCCTTGTCCCCGTCAACGCAAACGAACGGATCGCGGAGATTAGCAAGTGGATCGAAACCGCAGACCTGCCCGACGGCATTTCATACGAATGGACAGGCGATCAGGAAGATCAGGCGGACAGTCAGGCCTTTCTCAGCTCGGCCTTCACTGCTGCACTCGGTTTGATGTTCATCATCCTGCTGGCCCAGTTCAACTCTTTCTATAATGCGGTTCTGGTGCTTGTTGCTGTGGTCCTTTCCACAGCAGGCGTCCTGATCGGGATGCTTGTGATGGATCAAACCTTTTCGATCATCATGACTGGTACAGGGATCGTCGCGCTTGCTGGCATCGTGGTGAATAACAACATCATCCTGATCGACACATATCAGGAGTTTAGCCAGTATATGCCGCGCATCGAAGCGATCATCCGGACAGCGCAGGCGCGTATTCGTCCTGTTTTGCTCACCACCATCACCACAATGGCGGGTCTTGCGCCTATGATGTTTGGCCTCTCGCTCAACTTTGCCGATGGCGGCTATACCATCGACAGTCCAACAGCACTTTGGTGGAAACAACTGGCCACGGCTGTCGTCTTTGGCCTTGGTGTCGCGACTGTACTGACGCTTGTGCTGACGCCCTCACTGTTGGCGATCCGCGTTTGGGCAACCACCTATGTCGGATGGATTGCGCAGCTGCTCGCGCGTATGTCCATGGGCCGCGCCAGCCGTGCCGCCCGTGATTGGGCATTGCAGCGCGAGTCTAAACGCTCTGGCAGTGGTGAGCTGTTGTGGAGCGATGAGACGCTTGAGCTTACACGGCCCTCCTACCCGTCTCAACCGGCGGAGTAACGCCCCTTCACCTGAATGTGACATATTGCCTCTCGCTTGAGCCGCGGGGGGCTTTATGCTGTGGGAACCTGATATTTTAGAAAAGGATTCAACATGCACCCGAAGCTCAAGAACCTGACCGCCGCCACTGCTCTGAGCCTTGCAGCCCTAACCGCCCCCGCACATGCCGAGATGATCGCAAAGACCAGCCCCCATTCCGTCGCTGAGACCATAGATCGCCTCGAAGCCGCCGTGAAAGCGGCTGGTGCAACGGTCTTTGCACGCATCGATCACGCAGCAGGCGCCAAGAGCGTGGATCAAGACTTGCGTCCGACCCAATTGTTGATCTTTGGCAATCCCAAACTGGGTTCTCCTGCGATGCAGGACGCGCAAACTGCAGGCCTCGACCTGCCATTGCGCGTGCTGGCCTATGCTGATGGTGAAGGTGTCGTGCATGTGACCTACCATGCCCCAAGCAGCCTCGTGGCAACCCACGGCCTGCCAGCAGATGCGCCGTATCTCAAGATGATGACAGGTGCGCTGGACAAGCTGACAAGCAAAGCAGTCGCTGCGGAGTAACGGCTTGGGCCCATTCCTGCGCACATCGGTCGATGCAGGCGGGTCCAAATAGAAATCTTCAGTCCCGCCACGCGGGCGGGACTGCCCTCGGGATTACTCTTCGTTTTGCTGACGGTACCAAAGTTGGGCGTAGCGGCCACTTTTGGCCAGCAGCGCGTCATGGGTTCCCTGCTCCACGACTTCACCCTTCTCCAGCACAATAATACGGTCCGCTTCGGCAATCGTGCTCAGGCGGTGCGCAATGGTCAGCACGGTTCGTCCCTTGCCCGCTTGGCGTAGCGCGTCCTGAATTTCATGCTCGGTCTCGCTATCAAGCGCACTTGTCGCCTCATCGAGCAACAGGATCGGTGGATCTTTGAGCAATGTGCGCGCAATGCCTACGCGCTGCTTCTCACCACCGGAGAGTTTCAACCCACGCTCCCCCACGGATGTCTCATACCCTTCTGGCAACGCTTTAATGAAATCGTGTATCTGCGCGGCTTGGGCAGCAGCTTCTACCTCTGCCTGCGTTGCGCCATCGCGGCCATAAGCGATGTTGTACCCAATGGTATCGTTGAACAGCACCGTATCTTGCGGAACTACACCGATCTGGCGGTGTAGCGAGTTCTGCGTCACGTCGCGTACGTCCTGCCCGTCAATACTCAAGCTGCCGCGTTGGACATCATAGAACCGGAACAAGAGCCGCCCGATGGTCGATTTGCCAGAGCCAGTTGATCCGACAATCGCGACCATCTCACCGGGATCTGCTGTCAGGCTCACCCCATTGAGAATCTGGCGGTCTTCGTTATAGCCGAAATGCACGTTATCCAGCTTGATCTGACCGCCTGTAACCTTGAGCTCGGAAGCATCCGCTTTGTCTTGCACTTCGGAAGGTTGCTCCAACAGATCAAACATCTGACCCATATCGACCAAAGCCTGACGGATTTCGCGGTACACAGTCCCAAGGAAGTTCAACGGCACTGTAATCTGGATCATGTATGCGTTGATCATAACGAAATCACCAACGGTCAGCGTGCCGTTCTGCACTTCGATCGCGGCCATAACCATAACGATCACCAGCCCGATTGTAATAATCACCGACTGGCCAAAGTTCAGGAAAGCGAGCGAGTAATTCGTTTTGATCGCCGCTTCTTCATAGCCTGCCATCGCACTGTCGTAGCGGTGCGCTTCACGTTCTTCCGCGCCAAAATACTTGACTGTTTCATAATTGAGCAGGCTGTCGATTGCCTTTTGGTTCGCGTCCGTGTCCTGATCATTCATCTGACGACGCAGTTTTACGCGCCATTCGGTCACGGCAAAGGTGAACCAGACGTAAAAGGCAATCGTGACCGCCACGACCAGCATGTAGGTCACGTCGAACTGGATCGTGAGGATGACCCCGATCAGGAACAGCTCAAGGATGAGGGGGCCAATGCTGAACAGTAAAAACCGCAGCAGGAAATCCACACCCTTTACGCCGCGCTCGATAATACGGCTCAGGCCGCCCGTCTTGCGTGTAATATGATAGCGCATGGAGAGTTTGTGGATGTGGTTGAAGGTCTCCAGTGCCAGCATCCGCAGCGCCCGTTGACCCACGCGCGCGAAGATAGCATCGCGCAACTGCTGGAAGCCCACGCCCATCAAACGCGCAATGCCATATGCAACCGTCAGGCCCACGGCACCAAGGGCGAGCATTGGCACCCCTTCGGCAGCAAGACCGTCCACAGCACCGCGGTAAAACTGCGGCGTGATTACGGTCAAAACTTTGGACAGCACCAGCACGACCAGCGCCCAAACGACCCGCTTACGGACCCACGGCATATCGGCAGGCCACAGATAAGGGACGACTTTGCGCAAAACACGCGCCGAAGACTGGCGCTCCTGTTCGGCAGCGATTTCTTCTTCTGTTACCGCTTGTTTGTCGGAATTGGCATTCTGGTTTTGGGTAGATCGGTCAGCGGTCATGGGAGTTCCTATGCGGTGCTATGACTACATAAGGCCTATGCCTTCCGAGGACCACCTCAGTTTGGCAAATCAAACACCTGACCGGGGTAAATCAGGTCGGGATTACGGATCGCATCCTCGTTGGCCTCAACAACGCGCACATAGAGCGTGCCATCGCCATAGCGGTCCCGTGCAATCGCCCAGAGCGTCGCTCCGGTTTGGACGGTGATTGATTTGATCGGTCCGTCCTCATTTGCCGAAGCCTGCGCCAACACTTGCGCAGATTCGCGTTTGAAGGGGGTCTCCACGCGGCTGCTCACTGTGCCTGCGGGACTGACCTCATCTACGCGCAGGGTATAAACCCCCTCGTCCACATCAGGCAGATCCCCCTTCCAGCGACCATCAGAGCCAACAGGCAAACTGATCACCGATTGATTATTGAGATACACCCGCACTCTGGCACTGTCTGGCTGTGCACGACCCGTGAGCTGCACTTCACCCAACTCCGAATAGCCGATGGTATCGAGGGCCACTTCACTGGTGATAGCAGGGCTGAGCAGGCTTACGCCCTCTGCGTCTGATTTCAGCACCGCAACGCGAGGCTGCTCTGCTTGGGTATTTGCCTCTGCGCTTTCAATAGAGGACGTCACTGCCGTCTCCGCACTTTCTGTGTCAGTTTGCACAGCTTCAGCTACATCAGGCTCGACAGCCGTGGGCGTAGGCGTGGGCACAGCTGACGGAGCGAGAATGATCTCGTCAACCGAAGCGGTCATCTCTTCACCGCTTTTAGCAGTGAGGCTTACTACCTGCGCATCCCCCGTCGCAGTAAGGCTGGCAATTGCAGCAAAACCACCAGTGCTGTCTGCAGTGGCGCTTCCGATCTGCTGACCGTCGACAAGAATTTGCACATCGCTCAATGGCTCTGCCCGTCCCGCGATAATCGTGGTCCCGTCAGGCTCACGGCGCAATTCATCAAATGTAGGGGCCTTGGTTTCGGAAACCTCTGGTGTCTGCTTAACGTCAGTTTGCTCGGCGGACTGTATGGTAGATTGCACCGTCTGCGTGCCATCTGTGCTCATTGAAGCTGGAGCAGGCTCTTGCCCTCCAAATGCGAGATACGCACCCAACCCAAGCGCGACAGCCATCCCGCCGCCCGCCAAGAATGCGCCCGCATTGCCGCCAAGGGATGTCATAAACTTGCTCATAAAAGCGTTCCCGAATGTCCACGCGATCACCGCCCGCGTTGAGCCTTAGTAACTGACAGGCTATCACGGGTCAAAACACCAATCTATAACCCCGATTTTTTCCACCAAGTGATGCAGGAGTATCCAATGCCCACACCTACCACCTCCAAATCCGTCTGCGTATTCTGCGGCTCACGCGCGGGGGATGATCCTGCATTCACCGCGGATGCACATGCGATGGGCGCTGGCATCGCCGCTAAAGGTTGGCGACTTGTTTATGGCGCAGGCGATGTGGGCCTGATGGGGACAGTCGCGCGCGCAGCCCAAGAAGCTGGTGGCGATACCTTCGGCGTGATCCCCCAGCATCTGGTAGATTGGGAAGTCGGCAAGACCGATCTCACCCGCTATATCGTGACCGAGACCATGCACGAGCGTAAGAAAGTAATGTTCATGAACTGTGATGCGCTTGTCGTTTTGCCCGGTGGTGCGGGGTCACTAGACGAGCTGTTCGAGGTCCTGACATGGAGACAGCTGGGGCTCCATAAAAAGCCGATATATATTGTCAATACAAACGGATACTGGGATTTGTTAAGGCAATTGATGAACCACGTTGCCGCGCGTGGGTTTGCCGACGAGAGTTTGCTCGATTTCCTGACGTGGGTTCCTGATGCGGGTGCAGCACTGGCAGGTATCCAAGACACACTAGACGCATGAACGGAATGCCCCGATGCGACCCATAGCAGATAGCTTTTCCACATGAGGGAGCAATTTCTTTCCAACTCTGGCTTCTTGCGAATTGCCCTAGCTTTTACCCGTCATGAAGCGTGGGCGATCAGGACGGCAATGCGCTTTCCATTCTTCGCGATATTCATCCATGCTACTCTTTGGGGGTGGGTCCTTCTCATAACCCCTGCCTTGGTGGTAGGTGCTTATGCGCACCGACTAGGCATCGTAGGCTTATTGATCATTGTGCCGCTCGGACTCGGCATTCTTGCGCTCATCTTTCCATGGTTGCTGCGCTGGTATTTCGTGTGTGTCGGCCTGATGTTCGGGCGACCGAGGATGGCGCAGGTAAAAGCCGCAGCCGTTGCCCAGTCGCTGGCTGGTTTGGAAGCGCATGTTAAGTAGTGACCCTGTGCGCCATAAACCTATCCATAAAAAAACCTCCGCAGAACGAACTCTGCGGAGGTTTCTTTTCGTTAGTCAGGGCAATTTCACTGCCCATCACATCACATGCGGGATGCGACGTTTTCCCAGTTCACGAGGTTGTCGAGAAAGTTGGTCAGGTAGTCAGGACGCGCATTGCGGAAGTCGATGTAGTAGGAATGCTCCCAAACGTCACAGCCGAGCAGCGTTGTCTGGCCGAAGCATACAGGGTTCACGCCGTTCTCGGTCTTGGTGACCTTAAGGCTGCCGTCCTTTGCTTTTACCAACCATGCCCAGCCTGAGCCGAACTGACCTGCGCCTGCGGCTTTGAACTCGTCCTTGAATTTATCGACGGAGCCAAAGTTTTCGACCAATGCTTTTTCAAGCTCGGATGGCATGGCGTTTGCGCCTGGCCCCATCATTTCCCAGAACTGGTTGTGGTTCCAGAGCTGGCTGATGTTATTGAAGATGCCGTTCTGGGCAACCGCGCTGGCATCGTAGGTGCCCTGGATGATCTCTTCGAGAGTTTTGCCAGCCCACTGTGTGCCTTCAATCGCCTTGTTGCCGTTAACAACATAGGCATTGTGGTGTTTGTCATGGTGGAATTCCAGCGTCTCGGCGCTCATGCCTTTGGATGCAAGGGCGTCGTGGGCATAGGGAAGATCGGGAAGTTCAAAAGCCATTTGGGGCCTCCTTAAGAGTTTAAAGGGTATGCCTCACATGAAGCGCGCAATGCGTCCGCGTCAAGGGCTGGCATGCTCAATCTTTGCCTCAGCTCCGTGGAACCCACCTTAAATTCTTGCGAATTTTACATGTGCCTTTGCCCGAAAACCGCTGAGGAAAGCTGATTGGCTTCGCCACGACTGACACCGCCATGGATTTTGTATTCAGAGTCGCAATATATCCCATTGACGGAATCTTCTGCCCCACTCGATCCGTCGCTGCAGGAATGTTCCAAGTTATTCTGAGATTGTCCCCGTTTTTACGCGCCTTGGCTGCAATAGGTTTCTCCAAAAAGTGCAGGATGATGCCATCAACGACTTTCACACCACCTTTTCCATCAAAGATGAATCCCATCTTTTCCGAAACCCAACCCAACGAACGCTTGGCGTTCAGGTCACATTCATAAAATTGCTCTGCAGCATATGCAGGCGTAGACAACGCCCCGACCAGCCCAACCACACACACAAATCGTTTCAACATTCAAAAACCTCACGTCAGAAAATCTACCTGAGGGTGAAGTATAGGAAAACCGAAGTCAACGCGATCAATGTGTTAGGCTATAGGAGCAATTGGCGCTGAATCCACGGATCACGACCCATCGGCTATGATGAGCCGCCTACTTTACTGCAATGCAGCGCCCAGATGCAGACCCCGGCGTGGTGAAGAAACTCTCCCCCAATCCATTGTAGGTAAAGGTCATGCGCTTCATGTTCACGTTCATCTTAAAGTCTACGTTCTGCTTTCTGCGCTGACTGTCCTGTACGCCGATCAACTTCCACTTCAAATTGAGCCGATTAGCCGTGGGGCGGCTGAACTCCGCAATCGCTGGACCATTAAACACTTCTTTGGTGTATTCATCATAGACCGCAGCATTCAGCGTTCGCGCATCAATCCGGACGATAACTGCGTCTGGCACCCAATCTCTGGAGGAAGGGTTTTTCGTCTCACAGATGATGTGCACTGCTTGATTTGCCGCAGCGGGCATGGCCATCGCCAAAAATCCGAAGGCGCATAAGCAGCGTAGAACCAAAGATGAGAAAAACATAAGAAGTCCTTTTCAAGCTCTCGGCGGATCTGCATCACATCAAAAAGCGCCGACCTCTGAGCCGGGTTGAGCTGCGATGCTGAGCACGTCAAACACATATTGCGCGACAGATCGGAAGCAGACAACCCGAAACACGTCATCTTGCGGCATCCAGAAGGCAGCTGGCACCTGTGCAATACGTGTGCGGCGGATCATGCCAGCGGTGAATTGGCTAGGTGCAAGGTCAACAGGTGCGACCTTCGCCATCACTTCGCGGGCATAGGGACCACTCACTTCAAACACGGCGCGGGCATCGGACACATTCACAGCAAGGGCATGGCTTTTCGCCAGTGCAGTGTTCAGGTCGTCCAGCGTAGCCAAGGCGTCCGAGTACGGGCACATGATCAGAAGCTCGTCTGGTGACATCCAAGCGATGCCTTTTCCGCCATCAGTCAGGCATTGACGCTGCGCGGGCATTTTCACGCCTGCTGCGGCCATTGCGGCCTTTTGCACGGGCTTGGACGACAGGTCACCCCGCAGGGTTATCATACCCACGGGGCCGATCTCTTTGATTTCGGCAATGCCGGCGGCATATGTGGCGTTGTTCAATGCGGATACTGGATCAGACATTCTGCTTGGCCCCTTCTTTGTCATAGAACACCGGATCGACGATCCTTGCGCTGTAGGTCTTGCCATCGGTACCTGGGAACTCAAGCACCTCGCCCATGCGGTCAGGGCCATTATGCACCAAGCCCATTGCGATCCCCTTACCCAAGGTGGGCGAGTGATAGCTTGAGGTGACGCGGCCGATCATATTGCGCTGGCCATTGGCATTGGTACCCTCGCCCACGGCATAGGCACCATCAGGCAGTGTCTCGCCGTCAATGGTCTCAAGCCCCACCAGCTTCCAGCGGTTCGGATCGGCCATGTGACTGCGCAGATGCGCGCGCTTACCAAGATAGTCTTCTTTCTTTTTCGACAGCGCCCAGTGCAGACCGAGATCTTGCGGGATGACCGTGCCATCTGTCTCGTCGCCGATCATGATAAAGCCTTTTTCGGCGCGCAGAATGTGCAAGCACTCGGTCCCGTAAGGCATCACGCCCAAATCATGCCCAGCAACCATCAGCGCGTCCCAAAACGCCTGTCCGTGGCAGGCATCCACAGCAATCTCGTAAGACAACTCACCCGAGAAGGAGATGCGATAGACGCGGACCTTGAAGCCGCCAATCTCGCCATCTGCCCACTCCATAAACGCGAGCGCCTCTTTGGAGACATCCATGCCGCCGAGTTTTTCAAGTGCCTTGCGCCCGTTCGGGCCGACGACAGCGATCTGAGCATATTGCTCGGTCACGTTGGCGACGTAGACGTCCATGTCCCACCACTCGGTTTGCAGCCATTCTTCCATATGCGCGTGGATGCTCTCCGCGCCACCTGTGGTCGTGTGGCACAACCAAGTGTCTTCATCGATGCGCGCAACCACGCCATCGTCGATAAGGAACCCGTTGTCGTTGCACATCAGGCCATAGCGGCATTTGCCGATCTTCAACGTGCTCATCATGTTGGTGTAGAGCATGTCGAGGAACTTGCCCGCGTCCGGTCCCTTGACGATCAGCTTGCCCAGCGTTGACGCGTCGAGCAGGCCCATATTCTCACGGGTGTTGGTGACTTCGCGCATGACCGCATCATGGGTGCTCTCTGCCTCCTGAACGTAGGCATAGGGGCGACGCCACTGGCCAACAGGTTCGAACTCCGCCCCATGCGATTCGTGCCACGCATGCATCGGTGTGCGGCGAATGGGTTGGAAGGTCGCGTCGCGTGCTTCGCCCCCGATAGAGGCCATGGAGATGGGGTGGTACGGGGGGCGGAATGTGGTTGTACCAACCGCCGGAATCTCCTCACCCAACGCATTAGCAAGGGTCGCGAGACCATTGATATTGCTTAACTTACCTTGATCTGTTGCCATGCCCAATGTGGTGTATCGCTTGGCATGTTCGACCGAGACAAAGCCTTCTTGCGCAGCAAGACGTACGTCGGAAACCTTGACGTCGTTCTGGTAGTCCAGCCACGCCTTTTCGCGCAGCTTTACGCTGGCGCCTTGCGGCATGAGCCAAACAGGAGCCAGCGGTGCTTCATTGCGACGCGACCCCTTAGTGGCTTTTGTATCCCGCGTCAGCTTCTTGCCCAGACAGCGCAATGTACCATCGGCAGCCGCAAAGGCATCGTTGAGCAGATCGTCCAACTGGAACGCGCCCGAAGCCGCCCCCGCTGTGGATACAAACTGCCCACCATCTGCCCCTTTTGGAGGGCGATCGGGATCGGGATTAAAGCAAGCGTTGACCGTGTCCCATTTCAATTTGCCGCCGCAATGCGACCACAGGTGAACCACAGGAGACCAGCCACCGGACATGGCGACGGCATCACAGTCGATCTCTTCGAGCACTGCGCCCTCACCTGCTTGGGAACAAATAGTGACGCCTGTAACCCGCTTTCCGCCTTTGACGGAGGAAATACCGTGACCCATCAACACACGAATACCGAGCTCTTTGGCTTGCGCCATCGCATCGCTATCTTGCGGTAGAACACGGGCGTCTATGATGGCAGGTACACTCAGACCTGCATGCTTTAGCGCGATGGCCGTCAGATAGGCATCATCGTTGTTGGTCACGACAACCGTGCGATCACCAACCGATACGCCAAAGTTCACGACATAGTCACGCAGAGCCGCTGCAAGCATCACACCTGGAATATCGTTGCCAGCAAAGCTCAGAGGGCGTTCAATCGCCCCTGTCGCGGTGATGACATGCCCTGCACGGATGCGCCACAAACGGTGACGAGGACCAGCTTTTTCAGGATCGTGATCGGTCAGCTGCTCATAGCCAAGCACGTAGCCGTGGTCATAGACACCTGCCCCCATCGTGCGGGTGCGCAGCGTGACATTCTCCATACCTTCAAGCTGTTTAACCGTCGCATCAATCCATGTCTGCGCAGGCATGCCGTCAATGTCACCACCATCCACAGGCGTCCGACCACCCCAATGAGCTGTTTGCTCCAGCACCGTGACACGTGCGCCCGACATCGCCGCGGCACGGGCCGCCTCGAGGCCTGCAACACCGCCACCGACAACCAGAATATCGCAGAAAGCATAGAAATGCTCGTAGGTGTCCTCATCGCGCGTCTTTGGCGCACGGCCAAGGCCAGCGGAGTGACGGATGATCGGTTCGTAGACATGTTTCCACAGCGGCCGCGGATGGATGAACATCTTGTAATAGAAACCTGCTGGCAAAAAGCGACTGAGGTATTTGTTGATGGCACCCACATCGAATTCAAGGGTGGGCCAGTGGTTCTGGCTCTGGGCGCGCAAACCGTCAAACAGCTCGGTCGTGGTGACGCGGGCGTTCGGCTCGAACTTGCCCTCATCACCCAGATTTACAAGACCATTTGGCTCTTCCGGCCCTGCGGCAACGATGCCCCGCGGGCGGTGGTATTTGAACGAGCGCCCCACCAGCATTTGATCATTTGCCAGCAATGCGGAGGCGAGTGTGTCACCCTCATAGCCAGTCATATGATTGCCGTTAAAACGGAAGTTAACGGTCTTGGATTTATTCAGCAGGCGGCCACCTGTGGCGAGACGGGTACTCATGATCTAGGCTCCAGCGTGGGGTGTGACTGCGGGATTGAGTTTAAGGGCAAAATAAAGAAGGCCATCAGACGGGGTCTCTCCATCCGGGACGTTTCGCGTCGATTTGAGCGAGCAATTCTTCGGGTGGGCCATAGGTTTGGGCGCTGTAGGTGCCGAAAACTTCAAGCGTCATCGTATCGCGGGCCATATGGAACCACTTGCCGCAGCCATTCTGATGACGCCAGCGCTCAAAATGAACTCCTTTGGGGTTCTTACGCATGAACAGATAGGTCTCCATCTGGTCATCGGAGGAGCCTACAGTGTGCCGCGTGATATGCGCTTCGCCGTGGGCATGAAATTCGGTTTCCTCGGCGGTAATACCGCAGTTAGGGCAAGATACGATTAACATGGCATGGCTCCGTGGCAGATAGAAACGCGGGAAAAGGACGCAAAAAGGCCGTCGCGACACTGCGCGACGGCCTTAAAACATTGAATTTGGATATTTTTATTCGGAGACAGCGCCTTCGACAGCATCAGCGGCGCCTTCAACGGCGTCGGCCGCACCTTCGGCGGTTGAGCCACCGTCGTCGATTGTGATGTTGATATCGCTGGCTCCTTCGCCTGCCGTGTCAACATTCCCCGCAAACACAAAGTAAGCGAGACCGGCGACAACAACCACGAGAATACCGACGATGATACCCATGCCTGAACCACCCGTGTTTGTGGTGGTTGTTGTAGTCGTGCGCTCACGCTCTGTGACAGGCTCTTGACGATTTTCCATTGTTTGCTTCCTTTATCAACATGTGTTGAACAGGGAACAGTTGGCGGGGCCTTTTGGTTCCAGACCGCGCATGAATATACGTCATCGCCCATGCGGCTACGCCGTGCAGAAATGTTTTTTGCAAACATTAGTGTGCAACCCCTGCCGCAACGGATTCATCAATAAACCGCCCTTCGGTGAAGCGCTCCAGCCCGAAAGCGTCAGTGAGGGGTGAATGGCCATTTGCCATTAGCTCGGCCATAGCCCAACCAGATCCCGGGATCGCTTTGAAGCCTCCAGTGCCCCAACCGCAGTTTACGAAGACGCCGTCGACTGGCGTTTTGGAAAGGATCGGGGAGCGGTCACCCGTCACGTCCACGATACCGCCCCACTGACGCAGCATTTTAAGACGGGAAACCATTGGGAAGGTTTCAATCAACGCGCGCACAGTTTCTTCGATGTGATGGAAGGACCCGCGCTGCGTATAGTTATTGTAGCCGTCCGTGCCGCCGCCGATGACCATTTCGCCCTTGTCTGACTGGCTCATGTAGCCGTGGACCGTGTTCGCCATAACGACCACGTCCATGCAAGGCTTGATCGGCTCGGACACCAGCGCCTGAAGGGCGACAGATTCGATTGGCATACGGAATCCAGCCATTTCAGCGAGATGACCCGAATGGCCCGCGACCACCATGCCGAGCTTGTCACATCCGATGTCACCTTTTGTGGTGTGCACGCCTGTAACTTTGCCGCCTTCGCGTTGGATACCCGTCACTTCGCACTGCTGGATCACGTCCATACCCATGTCAGAGCATGCACGCGCATAGCCCCATGCCACTGCATCGTGGCGGGCCGTGCCGCCGCGTGCCTGCCACAGACCACCCAAAACAGGATACCGAGGGCCGTCGAGATTGATGATTGGAACGAGCTTTTTCACCTTTTCGGGTGAGATGAATTCGGTGGTCACACCTTGGAGCATGTTAGCATGGGCCGTACGCTTGTACCCACGCACCTCATGTTCGGTTTGTGCAAGCATGATGACCCCACGCGGGGAAAACATCACGTTATAGTTGAGATCTTGCGACATCGTTTCGTAGAGCGAACGCGACTTTTCATAGATTGCGGCGGATGGGTCCTGCAAATAGTTGGAGCGGATGATGGTTGTGTTGCGCCCCGTGTTGCCACCGCCCAACCATCCCTTTTCGAGGATCGCCACATTGGTGACACCAAAGTTTTTGCCCAAATAATACGCCGTCGCGAGGCCGTGTCCGCCTGCCCCGATGATGATCGCGTCATAACGTTTCTTTGGTGCCGCATCGCGCCATGCGCGGGTCCAGCCAGTGTGGTGGCGCATTGCTTCGCGTGCCACGGCAAATACGGAGTATTTTTTCATCGCTGGTGTCCCTGAGGCAAAGTAGGAATGGATTCGGGGCGTGTTGCGTCCCTTGTGTTCTTCATGAGGGAGTGACCGGAAAAGAGGATACTCCGCGCGGCACTCCATACCAATTTTGCGACATAGGCCGCAAGCGAGGAGATTTGAGGGGGGCTATTCGTCGCGGGTCCTGCTTTGCCCTCTTTTGGTTAGGGGCGCGGCGTATTACATGGGAAGGAATTAAGGGAGAGCCGTTCACATGCTGAGTTTCTGGATCGCTGCGGGTGCGATTACGCTGATGGTTGCCGCCGTGCTGGCAAATGCGGTTGTGCGCGGGGGCCGACGCGAGGTGGGATCGCGGGCAGCATCCGATGTCGAAGTCTATCGCGGACAGCTTGCCGAAGTGGATCGTGACGTCGCGCGCGGCGTGATTGCAAAAGCTGATGCCGAGCGCGTGCACGCTGAAATTGCCCGCCGACTGATCGCAGCCGACAAGGCCCAGACAGGTGAGGCCGCAAGCACCACAAGAGCGCCTTCGGGTGTTGCACTTGCTCTGATCACAGTTGGATTGCTGGCGAGTGTGGCAAGCTATTGGTGGCTTGGTGCGCCGGGGTACGGCGATATGGGCCTCAAGGATCGCATCGCATTTGCAGAAGAAGTTCGCAAATCACGCCCCGCACAGGAAGTCGCAGAAAGCTCCCTCCCTCCCTTCGTTGACCCGCCCGAGATGGACGCGCGGTACCGCACATTGATGGCACAGCTACGGAGCACCGTGGCAGAGCGGCCCGATGACATTCAGGGACATCAGTTATTGGTGCAACAAGAGCGGCGCATCGGGAATTTCGCAGCTGCCAAAGTAGCGCAGCTTCGACTTGCCACTCTCAAAGGAGACGCAGTTAACGCACAGGACCTTGCCGATCTTGGAGAGCTTCAAGTGCTTTCCGCTGGCGGCTATGTCTCGCCAGAGGCGGAGATGAGCCTGCGTGCGTCACTGACGCTGGACCCCACCAACGGGACGGCGCGCTATTATCTGGGGCTGATGTTGGTTCAGACTGGCCGCCCAGATCAAGCGTTTCGCATCTGGGACGGGTTATTGCGTGCGGGACCCGAGGATGCACCTTGGATACCACCGATTGTCGCGCAGATCGAGGAATTGGCCGAGCTCGCAGGTGTACGCTACGCCCTGCCCGAAATCGGAAGCAGTGCCCTGCGCGGGCCAAGTGCGGAAGACATCGACAACGCCCGTGACATGACCCCAGCAGAGCGGATGGATATGATTGGCAGTATGGTCAGTGGATTGTCCCAGCGCCTTGCCGAGGAAGGCGGTCCTGCCCGCGATTGGGCGCGGCTAATTTCTTCTCTTGGTGTTTTGGGGGAGTGGGAGCGCGCACAAGCGATCCATACAAACGCGATCGAAGTTTTCGCCGACGATCCAGCCGCACTCGACATGATCAACGCCGCTGGGCGCAATGCCGGAGTGGTCGATTGATATACGAGGACATCAAAGAGTTCGCTGTCGCAGTCCCCTCAATGCGCGCGCTTATCGGTCTTGATCTGGGTGAAAAGACAATCGGCGTTGCGGTGACCGATAGCATGCTTTCCGTGGCGACCCCGCTCGAGACGGTGCGGCGCAAGAAGTTCGGAATCGATGCGGCACGGCTGGCGGAGATTATGGCAGCGCGCAATATCGGCGGACTGATCCTTGGCCTCCCCTTCAACATGGATGGATCGGAAGGGCCACGCTGTCAGTCGACGCGGGCCTTTGCGCGCAATCTTGACCGTCTGCACCCTACCCTTCCCATAGGCTATTGGGATGAACGACTGTCGACAGTAGCAGCCGAGCGCGCCCTATTAGAGGCGGATACGTCTCGCAAGCGTCGTGCGGAAGTGATCGACCATGTGGCGGCGGGGTATATCCTGCAAGGAGTGTTGGACAGGTTGCGCGTTTTGCGCAGAGTTCAGGAAGGTTGAGCGATGAGTGACGAAGTCTGGAAGCGAGCGGAGGTCGAGAGCCCCTGCATCAAGCTTTGTGTTATTCATCCTGAAAGCCGTCTGTGTACTGGCTGTCTGCGCTCTATCGACGAAATTGGAGCGTGGTCAAAAATGAGCCCCGAAGTGCGGCGTGCCGTAATGGATGATCTTCCATCACGCGCGGGTGCGTTTTCGAAACGTCGTGGTGGTCGCGCGGCCCGTTTGGCGCGCAAGTCCTAAGATTTAAAGTTCGCGTTTTGCTGGATTGCCGAACATTGCTACTGCTGCATGGCGGCGCATCTGACGGGGCATATTAACAACGGCTGAACCACCAGCATCATTTGCTGCAATCAGTTTTTCGCCGCGTGCGAAATCGCAATTCGGACGATTTAGCGCGGGATATAGCCCTGCCTCGAGTGCGTCTGCGTCATGATAGGCCAGACGGCCAAACGGTCCTGTGATGATCTGTGTCATTATCCCTGCCTCATGCTCAAAAGTGCCCCTCTCACGGGGGCGTGTCACAAGCGTACATCCCAAATTGACTTGGCAACAATATGGCAATGATAAGATAATTGTGTGCAGAGGCGAAACGGTTACAGTTCTGCCACACGTAGAAGGGCTGCACCCAGCAGGGTCGCAGAGACGGCAATGATCTTTGCACGGTCCAGCCGTTCCTTAAAGAAAACCACGCCAATCAACACTGCAAACACGATACTTGTTTCCCGCAAAGCAGTGACAAGAGCGATGGGCGCTTGGGTAAAGGACCAAATAACAATGGCATAGGCTGCAAAAGATGCTGTACCGCCGATAAAGAAAACACGCCGCGCGCTGCGCACCATGGTGCGCAAAACGCCAGGGTGCCGCAGGCGGATGTAGATCGCGAACAGCACCGCATTGCCCGACCCGAGGTAGGCGTAAAAGCCTACCGGACTGCCCGAAACCCGCGCACCATAACCGTCGATCAGGGAGTAGGATGCGATAAAGCAGCCCGTCATCAGAGCCAATTTCACTGCCTCGATGTTGCGCGCACCGTCGTCCCCACGCAACAGCGCCATACTCATCAGCCCCATCGCGATCATGCCAACTGCGACAGTTTCCAGCAGGCTCAACCGCTCTCCGAGCAGCACCACGGAGACAGCTGTTACCAGTATCGGAGCCAACCCACGCGCAATCGGGTAGACTTGGCTCAGGTCGCCTTTGGTATAGGCCCCCAACAGAAACACCTGATACCCGAGATGCGCAATGATCCCTGCGATCATCCATGGCAGGCTTTCAATCGAAGGCGTTGGAACGAACAAAAGTGCAAGTGCTGCTGGTGGAACATGCCCAAGCATCACCGCAGCCATAGTCACCCGCTTGTCCACGCCGCCCTTAACCATCGCGTTCCATGCGGCGTGCAGGAATGCGGCGGTCAATACCGCAAAGAAGACGGTTGTCGTCATGGCGTTGCCAACCATTCCGCCGCGCCGCCTGCACATTCCGGGCGTAAGAAGGCAATCATCCGCCCCTCGCCGCTCGGGTCTGGCGCAGTACCCCATGCCTGTGTGCCGTGCAGGACAAACGGATGCAGCAACGCAC
>JBALTK010000016.1:0-30483 GCA_036964385.1 Sulfitobacter sp.
CAGGTCAAGTCGGAGTGGCTATGCCAACCAACCTGACCAATTGGATTAGCGGTCGCGAAACTGCGCTTCGCGTTTTTCGAGGAAGGCGCCCATGCCTTCTTCTTGATCTTCGGTCGCAAACAAAGCGTGGAACATGCGGCGTTCAAACAGCAAGCCTTCACGCAGTGGCACTTCATAAGCGCGGTTCACGGCTTCCTTTACGACCATCGTAGAAATCATGGATTTCTCGGCAATCTTTTGCGCGGCACCCAATGCCTCTTCCATCAGCTTTTTCACAGGTACCACACGCGAGGCGAGGCCGGAGCGCTCTGCCTCATCCGCGTCCATGAAACGACCCGTCAGATTCATATCCATCGCTTTTGATTTGCCAACGATCCGCGTTAAACGCTGTGTGCCGCCAATGCCTGCTACCACGCCGAGATTAATCTCGGGCTGGCCGAATTTCGCAGTCTCAGAGCAGATGATGAAATCGCACATCATGGCCAGCTCGCAACCGCCGCCCAGCGCATAGCCGGACACAGCAGCGATGATCGGCTTGCGCACGCGCATGATCTGATCGGTTTCTGCCGTGAACAAATCGCCTGCAAACACATCGACAAATGTCTTGTCTTTCATCATCGCAATGTCGGCACCGGCAGCGAATGCTTTCTCCGAGCCTGTGATGACGATGCAGCGCACCTTCTCGTTGTCCTGACAGGCCTTCAGGCAATCGGCCAACTCGCTCATCAGTTGATCATTGAGCGCATTAAGCGCGTCCGGACGGTTCAGCGTCACTAATGCTACGTGGTTGTCGACGTCCAGAATGATCGTTTCATAAGCCATATGTGCGGCCCTTTGCTGTTGTTCAGACGTGCTTGCATACCATGGCCGTAGGTTGGATCAAGCTATCTTTGGCATTGCGGGCAATAGAAGGAAGATCGTCCTGATTGAACGATTCGGGTGATTGTGGCGTCACATTCAGCGGTTTTGCAGGGTTCACCTTCCCTTCCGTAAACATCAAAGGAGTGTTGGAAATATCCAAGTTCTCCATCGGCTTGTCGGAAATCCCGTAAAGAGGAGCCCCCTGCATCAATCGCTTCATTGAGTACTTCGCGGATGATGGGAACCATGCCTGCCACACGCGGTGCGGCAATCCGTCCCGCTTTGCGTGTAGGACTGATTCTTGCCCGGAAAAGTGTCTCGCAGACGTAAATATTGCCCAAACCGGCTACAATACGCTGATCCAACAGCGCAGATTTCACGGGCATATTACGCCCTTTGAGGGCCTGAACCAGAATCGCTTCGTGAAAGTCGTTTCCTAAGGGTTCTGGTCCCAGCACCGCGAGTAATTTGTGATCTGCCTCTTTCGCAGTCTCCATCAAGTCCATCGCGCCAAATCTACGAGGGTCATTGAAGGTAATGCGCGCGCCATTTTCCATGTGGAACACGACATGGTCATGTTTTTCCGCGGCTGGATGTTCGTGTGTGAAGTTGCCTAATGGATCGCCAGAGATGAGCATGCGCCCGGACATTCCTAGGTGAATGAGCAGCGTTTCTCCCGAACTCAAGTCAGCCAGTACATACTTCGACCGTCGCCGCAGTCGTACAACCCGCTGTCCGGCCAGTCGCTCTGCCATCCGCTCGGGAAAGGGCCATCGCAGATCGGGGCGGTTCACATCTGCACGCGCGATGACTACCCCCTCCATCACGGGAGTAAGGCCACGGCGCACGGTCTCAACTTCGGGAAGCTCTGGCATAACGTCTCCTGCGTCAAATGGCGGTTTGCACCTCCTTACTTGAGGCTATATCTCCGAAACAACAAGATCAGGACGCATAGCATGACCGACAAGACCACCCATTTCGGCGCACAGACGATTCGAGAAGACGAAAAAGCGGGCAAGGTCCGTGAACTTTTCTCAGATGTGGCGAACAAGTACGACGTAATGAATGACGTCATGAGCATGGGCATCCACCGTATCTGGAAAGAAGCGATGATGGACTGGCTCGCTCCGCGACCTGGTCAGAAACTACTCGATGTGGCTGGTGGAACGGGCGATGTCTCGTTCAAATTTCTTAAACGCGCAGGTCACGGCCATGCCACGGTTTGCGACCTGACCGAAGGGATGCTGATCGAAGGCCGCAAGCGCGCCGAGGCTGAGGCAATGCAAGACAGCCTCGATTGGGTCGTTGGCGATGCAATGGACCTGCCATTCGAAGATAGTACATTTGACGTCTACACCATCTCTTTTGGCATCCGTAATGTGACCCGCCCGCAGGAAGCACTCAACGAAGCCTACCGCGTTCTTAAGCCTGGCGGTCGCCTGATGGTTCTGGAGTTTTCGCAACTGCCCAACCCGATGATGCAAAAGGCATACGATCTCTACAGCTTCAATGTTATTCCTCGCATGGGTCAGCTGATCGCGAATGACCGGGACAGCTATCAGTATCTTGTCGAATCGATCCGCAACTTCCCCGATCAAGATACGTTCCTCGGCATGGTACGCAGCGCAGGCTTCGAAAATGCAAAGTACCGTAATATGACCATGGGCATTGCAGCCCTTCATTCAGGTTGGAAAATCTAGAGTGCGCGGTCCTCACAATATCTGGCGATTGATCCGTACGGGTGCCACGCTGGAACGTACAGGCGCTATGAACTTTGTTCTCGACGCATTCGAGGCGCCAAAAGCGGTACGCCTTGTCGCCCGCGCTCTGGCGATTCCGTTTAAACCGCTCGGCTATAAGGGTGATCCTAACCTCCAGCCCGCCACTCGCGCGCTCACTGCGCTGGGCCCTGCCTATATTAAGTTCGGCCAAATTCTATCGACCCGCCCCGATGTTGTGGGTGATGAGATGGCGCTGCAGTTGCGCGTGTTACAGGATCAACTACCCGCCTTCCCAGTTGCGGTAGCCAAGGCAGAAGTCGAAAAAGAGCTCGGCCAACCTGTTGATGTGATCTTTTCCGAATTCAGCGAACCTGTTGCCGCAGCTTCCATTGCGCAGGTGCACAAGGCGCGCCTCGCGAGTACGGGTGAAGAGGTCGCTGTAAAGGTCCTGCGGCCGGGGATCGAAAAAGCATTCCAAAAGGACGTCGATGCCTTCTATCTCGCGGCCCGCATGGTTGAACTTTTCTCGCCTGGTTCGCGGCGTTTGCGTCCGATGGATGTGATAGAGCACTTCGATGGTGTAGTGCGTGGTGAACTTGACCTGCGCCTCGAATCCTCAGCTGCGTCCGAATATGCGGCCAATACAAAAGACGACGCTGGGTTCGAGCTACCCGCAATCAAGTGGGATTATTCTGCACGCCGCGTCATGACCCTCGGCTGGGCCGAAGGGGTGTCCATGGGCGATAATGCGGCGATTGATGCTGCAGGTCACGACCGTGTCGAGATGTCGGAGCGCATCCTAGCCCTGTTCTTGCAACACGCGCTGCGCGACGGATTTTTCCATGGTGACATGCATCAGGGTAACCTGAAGGTCGCTG
The DNA here is from genome assembly GCA_036964385.1 of Sulfitobacter sp. Classification (GTDB taxonomy): domain Bacteria; phylum Pseudomonadota; class Alphaproteobacteria; order Rhodobacterales; family Rhodobacteraceae; genus Sulfitobacter. Next base: position 3,461 of record JBALTK010000016.1, read on the forward strand.
CGAACGGCAACATTATCGCGCTTGATTTTGGCATCATGGGCCACATCGACGAATACACCCGTCGCGTCTATGCAGAGATCCTTTATGGTTTTATCCGCAAAGACTATAAGCGCGTCGCGGAAGTGCATTTTGAAGCCGGTTATGTCCCCGCTGACAAAGATGTTGACGAATTCGCCCGCGCGCTTCGTGCGGTGGGTGAGCCGATTTTCGGGATGGACGCCGACCATATTTCAATGGCCCGATTGCTGGCCTACCTCTTTGAAGTTACCGAACGCTTTGGTATGGAAACCCGCACTGAACTGATCCTGCTCCAGCGAACCATGGTTGTCGTCGAAGGTGTTGCGCGTTCTTTGAACCCGCAGATGAACATCTGGCAGGTCGCGGCACCCATTGTCACCGACTACATTACCAAGTCGATTGGTCCCAAAGCGATCATCAACGATCTGACAAAAACTGCGCGCGTCTTGTCCCGCTTTGGTCCGCGACTACCTGCTTTGGTTGAGGCGGCACTGATCCGACAGGCTGACGCGCTTCCTCCCGCACAAAAGCCGTTCAAGCGTTATATTGCTTTAGCAGCCGTTCTTGGAGCGGCGGGTGCAACGGCCTTTATGCTGCTGATTGACACGCTGACCTGATCTTTCTCGAAAAAACATCAAGTATGTGCCGGAAGCTCATTACTTCCGACACAGATTGAATCACATACGCTCAATCGCGAGAGCAATGCCTTGACCGCCACCGATACACATGGTGATCAATGCGCGTTTACCTTGAATCCGCTCCAACTCATACAGCGCCTTCACAGTGATAATCGCTCCAGTTGCCCCAACGGGGTGACCCAATGCGATCGCACCGCCATTGGGGTTTACGCGAGCGGGATCAAATCCCAGCGCTTTGCTCACCGCCAGCGCTTGAGACGCGAAGGCCTCGTTGCTCTCGATTACGTCGAAATCATCTGGCCCAAGGCCTGTCTTCTCGAACAGTTTTGTTACTGCTGGGATAGGTCCGATCCCCATAACTTCTGGACGCACGCCAGCATGGGCATAGCCGATAATCCGGGCTAAAGGCTTCAACCCGCTGGATTCTGCTACAGAGGCGCGAGCCAGAACCAGCGCTGCTGCACCATCGTTGATGCCTGACGCATTACCCGCCGTTACCGAACCATCTTTTTGAAATACAGGCCGCAAGCCGCTCAACTTGTCGAGCGTGGTGGCTTTGGGATGTTCATCCACTTCAAAGGCAACCGCGTCGCGACCTTTGCGTACGTCCACAGGCACAATCTGCTCTGAAAAATAGCCAGCCTTGATCGCTGCCGCTGCACGTTCCTGCGAGAGCATGGCAAAGGCGTCTTGTTCTTCGCGGCTTATCTCATGCTCGCCCGCAACGTTCTCGGCTGTAATGCCCATGTGCCCTGTCCCAAATGGGCAGTTCAACGTGCCAAGAAGCATATCGAGGGATGCCACATCGCCCATCTTTTGCCCCCAGCGTGCGGCTGGTAGAATGTACGGCGCGCGGCTCATGCTTTCTGCGCCTCCAGCCAGCGCGAAGTCGGCATCGCCCAGCAGCAGCGATTGGACCGCAGAGACAATCGCCTGCACACCCGAGCCGCACAAACGGTTTACATTCATCGCAGGGACCGCATCCGGTACGCCTGCTTCCATCGCGGCGACACGGCTGAGATACATGTCCCGTGGTTCCGTGTTGATGACATTACCAAACACTACATGCCCGATTTGGTCGCCCTCAACACCTGCACGCGACAATGCTTCGCGCGCAACTGTTGCCCCCAGTGTTGTCGCAGGTGTTCCCGCAAGCGCGCCACCAAATGTTCCAATCGCAGTACGTGCACCACTTAGAATTACGATATCTTCTGACATGTGTTCTCTCCCTAAAGTTTGTAACCACCCTAGAATTCAGGGCGTGGTTTGTCAGCTAGGACGTTCCGTCAGCAGGAACCAACGTGACGCGTCCCTCATCGGTGAGGCTCCAGCAAGACCGCCCTTCAAAAACGACAGCCGCAAGCGGTCGCCCATACCCCGCACCTGCATCAATGTTGATACGGTTCCCGTAGTGGCTGGCGATTTCAACAGGGGTATGGCCATGCACGATAAGCTTTCCGTGGTCACGTTTGTCGATGTGAAACTCTTTGCGGATCCATAACAAATCATGTTCGGACTGATCACTTAGCGCAACACCGGGCTGAATGCCCGCATGGGCAAAAAACAAATCATCCGTCTCAAAGCTATGCGCGAGACCGTCGAGGAAATCGACATGGGCCTGCGGCACAGCGGCCTTTGCCAATGCATGCACGTCAGATTGACGGTCCGTTTCGGCCATCTGAATACCATAGGAGGCCATCGTTGTGTCACCGCCCAAACGCTTATGCAGCCAATAGAGATAAACGGGCAAATAGGCATCGTGCATTGGGTAGTCGCGCATGAACCAGCTGAACATCCGGTCGTGGTTCCCTTTCAGGCAGCGCCAAGGCTTCCCGTTTGCTAAACCAGTGATCAGCGTATCCAGTACATCCGAAGATGCCGGGCCACGGTCTGTGTAATCGCCAATGAACACCACTTCGGCATCTGGTCCACCATCCGCTTTTATCAGATCCAGAACGCGCAGTAATTCGCTGTGCTGACCGTGAATGTCGCCAACTGCGTAGATCGGTTTGCTCATAGTTTCTCCAATGCAAAAGGCGCGACCCCATAGGAGCCGCGCCTTTGAGTTAATCTCAGGGTAGTTTTAACTTACGTCGAATTCCAGCACCTTGATCTGGGTAAACAGACCTGTGTCGTGCAGTTTTTTGACAACGGGTGCGGGTACAGGCTCATCCACATACAAAAGCGCAATCGCCTCACCCTTCACACCAGCACGGCCGAGGGTGAAGTTCGCAATGTTCACGCCGTTTTCACCCATGGTCTGACCCAATGTACCGATGATGCCCGGTACGTCTTCGTTGGTTGTATAGACCATGTGGTTTCCAACTTCGGCATCGATCTGGATGCCTTTGATCTGGATGAAGCGTGGTTTGCCATCAGAGAATACAGTGCCTGCGATAGAACGCTCACGTTTGTCTGTGACAACAGTTACCTTGATGTACCCTTCAAAAGCGCCGGACTTATCCTGATTGGTAGTGGAAATTTGAATACCTTTTTCTTTTGCCACGACGGGTGCAGAAACCATGTTCACGTCAGGGTTGGCCCGCTTCATGATGCCCGCAACAACGCCACAGTTCAGCGCATCAAGGTTCATCTCGGAGACGACACCATCATAGAGGATGTTGATCGCTTTGATCGGCTCATCCGTGAGCTGGCCAATGAACGATCCAAGGTGCCCAGAAAGTTTAAGCCATGGCCCCATAACCTGTGCTTCTTCGGCAGTTACGGAAGGCATGTTGAGCGCGTTGCTCACTGCACCCGTCAGCAGGTAATCCGCCATCTGGTCGGCGACTTGTAGTGCTACGTTTTCTTGTGCCTCGGTTGTTGCAGCACCAAGATGCGGCGTACAGACAACATTTGGCAGGTTGAACAGTGGGTTCTCGGTGGCGGGTTCGACCTTGAACACGTCAAAGGCGGCGCCGGCAATGTGACCGGATTTCAGGAGATCGGCCAGCGCCTCTTCGTCGACCAGGCCACCACGTGCGCAGTTGATGATGCGAACACCCTTCTTGGTTTTCTCAAGGTTCTCGCGGCTCAGGATGTTTGCTGTTTGATCGGTGAACGGCACATGAAGCGTGATGAAATCAGCGCGGCTGAGCAGTTCTTCCAGTTCGACTTTTTCAACACCCATCTTCGCGGCTTTTTCTTCACCGAGGAAGGGATCATAGGCGACGACTTTCATCTTCAACCCGCGTGCACGATCGCAAACGATGCCACCGATGTTGCCCGCACCGATCACGCCCAGCGTTTTGCCAGTCAACTCAACACCCATAAACTTGGACTTTTCCCATTTACCAGCATGGGTCGAAGCAGATGCCTCGGGGATTTGACGCGCCACGGCGAACATCATCGCGATGGCGTGCTCGGCTGTGGTGATCATATTGCCGAAAGGCGTGTTCATGACGATCACACCCTGCTTGGACGCGGCGTCCTTGTCGATGTTATCCGTACCAATACCGGCGCGGCCAATGACCTTGAGGTTCGGCGCAGCAGCGAGGATTTTGTCCGTTACTTTGGTAGCGGAGCGGATGGCAAGGCCATCGTAGTTGCCGATTATCTCGGCCAGCTTGTCTTTGTCTTTGCCCAGTGCGGGCTGGAAGTCGACCTCGATACCGCGGTCTTTGAAGATTTGAACAGCGGCTTCGCTGAGGCTGTCGGAAATGAGTACTTTGGGAGCCATGATGTGGTCCTTTAATATAAGAATGAGGGAGGGCGCGGGGACAGTGCCCCGCGCGAAATTATGCGTTCAGCTCGGCGTTGAAGGCATAGTCGAGCCATGGAAGCATCGCCTCGATGTCCGATGTTTCGACCGTCGCACCGCACCAGATACGCAAGCCCGCAGGGGCATCGCGGTAAGCGCCGATATCAAGGGCCACGTCCTCGTCGGATAGCCGCTTTGCCACAGCTTTGGCAAATGCAGCACCATCGGTGATACGGTCATCAGTGAACTTGAGGCAAACAGACGTGTTGGAGCGGGTTGCAGGATCAACGGCAAGGAAATTGATCCAGTCATGCGTCTCTACAAAGGTGGTGATCGCCGCAGTGTTGGCATCAGCACGAGCAATCATGCCCTTCAACCCGCCAACTGACTTGGCCCAATCAAGCGCAAACAAGTAGTCCTCAACACACAGCATCGAAGGAGTGTTGATGGTTTCGCCCTTGAAAATACCGTCGATCAGTTTGCCACCTTTGGTCAGGCGAAAGATTTTCGGCAATGGCCATGCGGGCGTGTAATTCTCCAACCGCTCGACGGCACGGGGGCTAAGAATGATCATGCCATGCGCTGCTTCGCCGCCCAGCACTTTTTGCCAGCTGAAGGTGGTGACGTCCAAGCGGTCCCAGGGAAGGTCCATCGCAAACGCGGCTGAGGTCGCATCGCAGAGCGTCAGACCTGCGCGGTCCGCAGGGATCTCGAAGGATGCGGGGACGCGAACGCCAGATGTTGTTCCGTTGTAGGTAAAGCAAACATCGTTGTCGAAATTTACACCCGACAGATCGACGATCTCGCCATAAGGCGCAGTCTTCTCGGTCGCATCAATTTTGAGTTGTTTTAGAGCATCGGTAACCCAGCCAGAGCCGAAGCTTTCCCATGCCAACATCTCGACGTGACGCTCACCCAGCAGGTTCCACATTGCCATCTCGTAAGCGCCAGTATCAGACGCAGGCACGATGCCGATCTTGTAGTCAGCAGGTATGCCAAGAATTTCGCGGGTAGTTTCGATTGCTTCCAGCAGCTTTGCCTTGCCAGGAGCAGCACGGTGGCTGCGGCCCAAGGGCGCGTCAGACAACTTTGCCAGATCAAATGTGGGGGGTTTGGCGCAGGGGCCAGAAGAAAAACGCGGATTCGTCGGCCGCGTAGCCGGTGCAGTAATAGCCATTGATGCTACCCTCTCAGATAAATGCCCATCGTTGGGGATGGGTGTCCCACGGATGCATCTACGGGCCATTACGTTCTGGCACAAGCTGGGAATTAGGGCTAAACCGCCGCTCGGTCGCCTTTTTGCGACGCCCCTGACGCTGATCGGAAACTTTAAGATGTTCACTGCTGTCCTGCTGTGCGCGCCTAACACGCGCAATCTTGAACCTGCTCTTGTTGAATCATTGCGCAATGCGTGGGGTGGAGGAGATGCGATATGGCTTAAGCCTGACGAAGCGGCGGAGTTCGCGCTAGGCGCGATGCCGGAAAATTTGGATGAGGTTTGGGGCAGCTGTCAGGCGATGGGTGTAGATCTGGTCGTTGTCCCGACCGAAGGGCGGCGCAAGAAGATGCTGCTGGCGGATATGGACAGCACCATGATTGAGCAAGAGTGCATTGACGAGCTTGCAGATGAAGCCGGTGTTGGCGCGCGGGTCAAAGATATCACGGCGCGTGCGATGAACGGGGAACTGGATTTTGACGGCGCATTGCGCGAGCGCGTAGGCCTGCTCAAAGGTTTGCCCGAAACGGTCATAGCGAAAGTTTTGGCCGAGCGGATCACGCTGATGGGTGGAGGTAAAACACTGCTCGCGACGATGAAGACGCAGGGCGCTTTTGCAGCGCTGGTTTCAGGCGGGTTTACGGCATTTACGGCGCAAGTTGCTGCCGAGCTGGGCTTTGACGAAAACCGTGCAAACACGCTGCTGGTGGCGGACGGCATGCTCACTGGTAACGTCGGGATGCCAATCCTTGGCAAACAGGCAAAAGTGGATGCTTTGGAAGATATTACATTGCGGTTGGGTCTGACGGATGCGGATGTGATTGCGGTAGGTGACGGCGCCAACGATCTGGGTATGCTGACCCGCGCTGGGATGGGCGTTGCGCTGCATGCAAAGCCATCTGTTGCTGCGCAATGTGATGTCCGGATCAATTTTGGCGATTTGACCGCCTTGCTGTTTGTTCAGGGCTACGCGGCTGATGAATTCATAAGCTGAAATAGTTTGTGGGGCAGCACTATCGCCTCCAAGGGACGGTTCCCTTGGAGGACTTATAGTCTGTAGAGGTGAGGTCCGCTGTTCTTAGCTGAGGAGCGTTGCAGCAGGCTTCAAGATACCCGTTACAAGTCCGTCCCAGTTTTTGATTGGTGCGTTGATCCGTTTTAGCGCTGCGGGATGGTTGGCGTCCAGCATCCCGAGGCGCACCAGCAGCGCCGCGATGGCTGCTTCTGCTGCGCGAGTGGTTCCGCAGGCTGCTTTGAGCGCTATGCCAAGGCCGCGCTCTGGAATGATCGCGATGAAGAAACCCTCTGCGCCAGTTTTAAGTGCGACTTTCCCGTCGCAGGCGCGCATCAGCTCGGTACAGGCACGTCCTTCACCCGCAACCAGATCGGGGTGCAGGCGCATTGCTTCATGCAAGCGGGCTTCGGGGCTGCCTTCGGGAGCGGCGGCAAAATGCGCCATGGCGCGCGCCATCCCGTGTAGTGAGGTAGCGTGGTTTGGCGCGGAGCATCCATCGATGCCGAAGCCGGGGCTGGTTTCGCCAGTGACCTCTTCGAACGCTTCAAGGCAGGCGCGTTGTACCGGATGATCGGGCGCCACATAGTCTGCTCCACCACCAAGGTGTTTGGATAGGGTCAAGAAACCCGCGTGTTTGCCAGAGCAGTTGTTATGGATGCGACAAGGTTTCTCATGGGCACGAATCTGTGCCTCCATGATGGTCCGATCACGAGATTCCTCCGTGCCGCAGCGGAAGTCGTCATCGCTCAGGCCCAGATCCTTAATCCATGCGCCCACGCCGTCGAGGTGGATTTGCGCCCCTTGATGCGATGCGCAAGACAGCGCCAACTGGCGTGTTGTTAGGCCAAAGGCATCAGCGGCACCTGAGCGCACTAATGGGAGTGCTTGGATCATTTTGGACGAACTGCGTGCCAAGACAATGGCATCCGGATCGCCCCAAGACTCCACAATTTGCCCTGAAGCGTCACAAATGACGGCATGGCCGGAATGGACGCTTTCCAAAAACTGGCCACGCCAGATTTCAGCGAAGGGGGCGGGAGCGGTCATAGTTGGTTCCTTTTTGCAGCGAATATGGGCGAAAACCTGCCAATGCGGGGTTTCACCACTCGCGTCTTTCGCGTTATGGTGTTTGTTGTCGATAAGAGCGTAAACCATTGTGAAGGAATGGCCCATTTAAAAGCGGCCACGGCAAGGTTTTGTATACATGTTGAGGCAACGAGACGGCTGGAGAATTAAGAGAATGGCATTTTTAAAAACGGGTGTAGCGACCGCACTCATCGCAGGCCTGATCGCAGGCAGCGCATGGGCGCAGAGCCAAAGCACCAACCGCGTAGCGGCAAAAACAGACTGGAGCGTGTTTGTTGAGGATAATCCAACCGAATGTTGGAGTGTCTCCACGCCCAAGGAAACAGTGAACTCACGCGATGGCCGTGTGGTTGCGGTTAACCGTGGACAAACATTGTTGATGGTCTTCTACCGCCCCAGCGCAGGTGCGAATGGTCAGGTCGCATTCACCGGCGGTTATCCTTTCGCGAGTGGGTCTACTGTTACGATGGATATTTCGGGTAGCTCGTTTGAGCTGTTCACCGAAGGAGAGTGGGCGTGGCCCGCAACCACAGCAGACGATTCAAAGATTATTGCGGCGATGAAGCGTGGCGCAGATGCCAAGCTGACAGGCCGTTCCGGTCGCGGCACGCAGACGGCGGATACCTTTTCACTGCTCGGGTTTACCGCTGCAGTTGAGGATGCGGGTAAGCGCTGCGGGGGCTGATCTCGTTCTATAGTTTCATGCGGCCCTGCCCTCGCGGGCGGGGCCGTTTTCATTTTTGGCGCCAAGCGCCTATATACTGCGCAACCTTATAGGAATCGCTCCCATGTCCGCACCGATCACCCAAGACGTCCACACCATGCCACGCAAATTGCCCGAAGGGCCAGCCAACCTTGTCGGGATGACCCGCGAAGGAATGCGCGACGCATTGATTGCGATCGGGACGCCAGAGAAGCAGGCCAAAATGCGTGTCGGACAGATTTGGCAGTGGATTTATAATTGGGGTGTGCGTGATTTCGATGCGATGACGAACCTGAGCAAATCTTTCCGCGCCGACTTGGCCGATCATTTCGTCGTTCAGGTGCCGGAAGTTGTGACCAAACAGGTGAGCGAAGATGGCACACGTAAATATCTGGTCCGCATTGCAGGCGGTCATGAGGTTGAGGTGGTCTATATTCCTGAGGCGAACCGCGGAACCCTCTGCGTGAGTTCTCAGGTCGGTTGTACGCTGACGTGTTCGTTCTGCCATACAGGCACACAAAAACTCGTACGCAATCTGACAGCGGGTGAAATCATCGGGCAGGTTATGATTGCACGCGATGATCTGGATGAATGGCCCAAGAGCGGTACACGAACTGAAGACGCCCGCCTTTTGTCCAACATCGTGCTGATGGGAATGGGTGAGCCGCTCTATAACTTTGAAAATGTGCGCGACGCGATGAAGATCGCAATGGACCCTGAGGGAATCCAGCTGAGCCGCCGCCGTATCACGCTGTCCACTTCTGGTGTTGTGCCGGAGATTGCCCGCACCGCGAAAGAGATCGGATGCATGTTGGCTGTTTCCTTTCACGCAACAACGGACGAGGTTCGCGACACGCTGGTTCCCATCAATAAGAAGTGGAACATTGAGGCGCTGCTCGACGCATTGCGCGAATATCCCAAAGTGTCCAACTCCGAGCGGATCACATTCGAGTACGTTATGTTGCATGGTATCAATGACAGTGACGAAGACGCGCACCGTCTGATGAAGCTGATTGAAGGGATCCCTGCTAAGATCAATCTGATCCCGTTTAACGAATGGCCTGGTGCACCCTACAAGCGGTCATCGAACAACCGTATCCGTGCGTTCTCAGACATCGTGCACAAAGCGGGCTATGCCTCTCCAGTACGCAAGCCGCGTGGCGAAGATATTATGGCAGCCTGTGGTCAGCTCAAATCGGAAACAGAGCGCGCACGCAAATCCAAGCGCCAGATTGAGGCCGAGACAGGTATGACGGGTAGCTAAGCGCCCGTTTCGGCGCGGGGAAATATTCTGACAGTACCGCGTATTTGACGCAAACCCCGCACCTTCAACTTTTAAGTGTATAAATACCTCTGTTCTGCCACAATCGAAGCCGAATCCTGACATGACGACCCAGCAGATTGTTTCCTGAGACGACCCAATCAGGAGAACGACAATGTCGATCATTATCAAACAGGACGCATTCGTCACCGACGAATAAATGCAACTCGTAGCGCATGAACGTGCCGTAGCTCTCTCGGCTCGCGAATGGAAACACCGCCTTGCTGGCTACGGCTATTCCATCCGCGATACCGATGACGGCAAGCATGTCTTAGAGACGCTTCCTCACCATGTCGCATTGTGCGAATTGCCGGAAGAAATGTTCCACTAAGCCTTTGCTGATTTGATTACCGACCGGGAACGCTTTCGCGGGCCGATGGCTCACCCCAGTTTTTAATCATTTCCATGGCTTCCTGTGCTGTTTCGACAAACCGAAACAGATTCAGGTCCTCGGTAGAGATCGTGCCCGCATCGGCAAGTGCATCCCAGTTGATGATGCTTTCCCAGAATGCGCGACCGAACAGCAAGACCGGCACCCGCTGCATCCGGCCCGTCTGGATGAGGGTAAGTGCCTCAAACGTTTCATCCAAGGTGCCAAAGCCGCCAGGGAAAACACAGATCGCTTTTGCACGCATGAGAAAATGCATTTTTCTGATCGCGAAGTAGTGGAAGTTAAAGCACAGGTCAGGTGTCACATATTTGTTTGGCGCCTGCTCGAACGGAAGCACAATATTCAGGCCGATGGATACACCACCCGCGTCCATAGCGCCGCGGTTGCCCGCCTCCATTACACCGGGTCCACCTCCGGTCACGATCACATCATCGCGCCCTCCACCCTCCATTGATTTGAGTGTCATCAGTCGCGCAAATTCGCGCGTTTCGTCGTAAAATCGCGACAAATCTGCCAGCGTTTTGGTTCGTGCGGTATCTTTTTTGGCGGGCTCGGGAATGCGCGCGCCACCGAATAGGACAATGGTTGAATCGATTCCGTATTCGTTCAGCATTGTTTCAGGTTTGAGCAATTCAAGCTGGAACCGCACGGGGCGCATATCGTCCCGGCACATGAAGTCAAAATCGTTGAACGCAAGCTTATAAGCCGGCGCTTGGGTTTGGGGTGTGACGGACACGCCGTCTGCCGCCGTGCGGTCCGTACTTGCGTCGCGTAAGGGGTGTTGATGCTTATTGCTCATGTCGTTCCTCGGTATCTTGTTGTTTTGCACAACATGCACGTGATTGGTCTGATTGACTACGCGATTATGGGGTATCACCGCGATATGCCCCTCAAGGCGGTTAGGATTGCGCGATGCGTCCCGCCCGCGTATATCGCCTCCTAACCAATCTTAACCAAACGGAGTTCCGCAATGTCCAATGCCCAGCTTGAAACAGCCATCGAGGCCGCGTGGGATGCCCGCGATACCATCACGCCAGACACAAAGGGCGAAAGCCGCGACGCAATCGAAGCGACGCTGGCGGCACTTGATAGCGGCAAGCTGAGGGTGGCAGAGCGCCAAGACAACGGCGATTGGAATGTGAACCAATGGGCCAAGAAGGCCGTACTTCTGGGCTTCCGTATTCAAGATATGGAAGAGCAATCTGGCGGACCGCAAGGTTCCAACTGGTGGGAGAAGGTAGACAGCAAGTTTAAAGGTTGGGGTCCAGCAGAGTGGAAAACTGCAGGATTTCGCGCTGTTCCGGGCGCTATCGTGCGCAAATCAGCATTCATCGCGCCAGGTGCAGTGCTGATGCCGTCCTTTGTAAACCTCGGCGCAAACGTCGGTGAAGGCACGATGGTTGATACATGGGCTTCCGTCGGCTCCTGTGCACAGATTGGCAAGAATGTTCACCTCTCAGGCGGCGTTGGCATTGGAGGCGTTCTGGAGCCGATGCAGGCAGGTCCGACAATCATCGAAGACAACTGCTTTATCGGGGCGCGCTCCGAGGTTGTTGAAGGTTGTATCGTGCGCGAAGGGTCTGTTCTGGGCATGGGCGTATATATCGGCCAGTCGACCAAAATTCTTGACCGTGAAACTGGCGAAGTCATGTATGGTGAAGTGCCGTCTGGTTCCGTTGTGGTTGCAGGCTCCATGCCCTCAAAGAACGGCGTGAACCTCTACTGTGTGGTCATCGTAAAACGTGTGGACGAAAAGACCCGCTCCAAAACTTCCATCAACGAACTGCTGCGCGACTGATGCGGTTTGCCCTGCTCATGTTAGCTCTGTTGGTTACGGCAGCTTCTGCATGGGCAGGGCCTTATGATGGCAGGTATCGACCTGATCATCCAAGCGGAGAAAGCTGGGATTGTAAGCGTGTCGGCAAAGATGGCGGTACGATCCTGCTGACCTCAAATATTTTCTTTGCCGTTGGTAGCAGGTGTAATCTGCGCGATCCCGTGAGGGTAACCGGCATGGACGCGACCCTGTACGATGCGATTTGTCGTGCGGATGGCGAGCCATGGCAGCGGCGCATTATGATAATGAAAACCGAAAATGGCATCGCGGTCATTCAGAGCGGAGCGCGGATCAGCATGCTGCGCAAATGCGAGTAGGCTTTTCAAATTGTGATTGACCGTCTAGGTCTGCATTTCACACGCGCTGAGGACCGGCCCATGACCGACGAAAAGAAACCCAAAAAAGTATCACGCCAACAGGTTTTTACCCTTCTGGTGGAAATTGGCCGTAAGGCGGGTGATGGCCTGCCCGAGAAGGCAACCGGTGCGGCGCTCATGTGCTTTGCCTCCGGTATTGATGAGGCTGAGGCCGTGCGCGAAACAGTTGCGATTCTCAAGCAGGCAGAGACAGCGCCGCTGGACGTGACAGGCTACGGCACGCTTGCCGAGCGCGAAGCAGAGGGCGATGAGATCGACGATGACGAGCGCGCCTTGATGATGCGCGCGCTTGACGAAAACTCCGTTATTATCGCTCAGATGACGCCCTTTTTTGACTAAGCGGCGCGGCGTCTGGCGAGGTGGATTGCCTCATACCATTTGAGCACTTTATGTGACGGGGCCTTATGCTCGGGTAGGTCGTTCCGGTCCACGCCGAACATCACGCTTGAGGCGAGTTGATGGGTGTCGCGGCGAATTCGCCCGATGTAGAGACTTTCCACTGCTGCACCACCTGCGAGGACCGGCTCATGGTTGGGCAGGATAAGCTGGGTGTAACTGACGAGATGCCCGCATGGTTCAGTGCGCGCTGCGAACCCGTTGACCAGATGGCGGGCAGGCGTGAGCACACTCTCGCAGGCGAAAAGGTATTCGACTTCTGGACCGTCGATTACCACGTGCTGCTCGGGCGCAATGATGATGTCGTCCTGTAAGCCAAAGTATGGCGCACGCATTCGGATCGGAGCATAGCTGCCACGTGCAGGCACACTGCGCGAAACAGTTTGCAGTACGGGCACGACCTCTCCGTCTACTGTGTAAACCGTATCACCTCGCTTGAGCGTACCAGCATTCCGGTACCCCCATGGCGTTGCAATGGGCGTGTCAGGAGAAAGTGTCGGACCGGGGCCGATCGGTTCAATCTGGTCCGACAATGCGGCAAAGACCATGTCAGGCGCATAATCCTGCTGCCCGCGTCCCAGCATCAGATCGCGCAGGTCATCAAGGGTGAGCGGCAAGGGATTCTCTACGGCGACACTTGTCACCATAGTCTCACCCGCTTGCTCAAGTGTCAGGCGACCCCAATTGTATTTCGTGTCCCACGCATAGGTCAGACGCAGAACTTCCGCACGTCCTGCGTTTTTGTGTGCAATGGCAGCATGCGCGATTTTGTCCCCCTGCACATGAACCATCGCCACCCCACCACCGGGAATTGCCTGAAAAACAAGGCTGCGGTGATTTGGATGCGGATTGGTATAGCCGAACAGGACCTGCGGTTTGCTGTCTTCAGAGACTTGGGCCTCGAATACAATGCTTCCGCGGTGCAACTCCTCATGAGGGGAATCTGCGATGACTGGGGTTGCACGCTTTTCATGACCGAGGCCACGCAGGGACAAACGGCGGTCAGTGTGATCGGTTATTGCAAGCCACGTCATTTAAGCCACCTTCGCGGCGCGCAATAGCTCCGCCTCATATCGTTTCAGGGTCCGGCGCGCAGCAGTAGGAAAGCCTGCGCCGGTTTCAGGGTTTAATTCAGGGAAAATTCTGTAAATCTCTTCCACGACTTCCGATTCAAAGCTGGAAGACGTCTGTGGACCAGGTAGGAAACTTTCAGTCTCTAACCCTTCGGAGAATACGACTTGGTGGCGATCGAAGAGGAGATGAACGTAGGTCACTTCCCCCCCCTCGCGCCGCGTGATCGAATGGTCGTTTACAAGGTCACGCGCGGCAACCAAAACCTCTGCTTCACCGAATAACAACTCCGCCAAGTTATCTTTGATCAGAACACGGTGTAGCGGAGAGACCAGCAGGTCACGGTGCTGACCGAGAGTGTTGGCACGGATGTAAATTGGGGCAAATTCACCTGTTGCTGCGACACGTCGCGACCCGATCCAACGTAGGGGCTGCGCGCCTTCATCCTTGGTCATTATCAGATCACCGGGTTGAAGCTGTTCCGCGCGGCGGTCACCGTCTGGCGTAGCGATCAGCGTACCTGCGACAAAGCATGGCACGGAGGTCGCGTTCACAAAGCCGACGTCGGTGTTCGTGCCGTTGTCGATCGTATAGGTGAAGTTAAAATCTTCTTCGTCACCGTCGCCCACGACGCTAAATGTACCATCAGCGTTTAGGGTTACTTGCTGGCCTGTGGGCAAAATTACCGCAGTGCCAACAGTGGCGGGTTGCCCGTTGATGTGCGTGACGGTTAGCGTACTGCCGACAGGACCATTGTTAATATCGTTGTCCAAAACGTTTAGTATGGTCGTCCCGTCAGGATAGACGTTCACATCGTCAGATATCGCTATAATTTGTGTCTGTACCGAGTTTCCCGCGATCAGAACGCTGGAATCGTACGAGCTGTCGCCAACATCCGCGATGGCTATGCGCATTGAGTTCGTCACACCCGGATTTACAACCATCGTGAGTGTCAACGTGATGGTAAAGCCGTCCATCTCAGTGTTGAACGCATCGGACGTGTTATCGTTGTACATGTTGATGTTGTTGGTGGTCGAAATGTTGAACGGATCCGTTTCGCCATCGCCCACGTCATGCTCGATCAACTCGCCGTTGATCCAGACACCAAAGAAATCCTGATAAATAGAGTTCGCAAACTCAGGGTATTCGTCAGACGAGAACACGAACTGCATCGTGAGGATGTTAGTGTCAGGGATAAAGTCGATATCTAGCGTTGAGGCGTCATACGTGGTGCCGCCCGCCGCATTATTGTAGGGGCTAAAGTTGGTGGTGCCGCTTGTGTTTGTGCTGGTGCTGTTGCTCTGATTGGACTGGCCGCTGCTGTTGGTGAAATCTTCAGCATTACCTGTGGACATAATCACACCAGTATCGCCGGGCGTTACGCCGGGAGAATTGGAATCACCGCCGCTGTAGGTACCTGCACTATCGATATCGCCGTAATACGTTGCTCCGGTCACGGTCACGCCGTCGCCGAAAATCTCGTTTGCCATATCCGTGGCCGTGGTGCCTTCACGCACCGTTTCAATCGGAAGTTCCGATGCTGCTACCATGTCACTGCCTCAAACCTTAAAATAAGACAGCACACACCACAGCTGGACAGGGGTTTTCCCCCATTCCAAATTTGTCTGTTTTCAGACGATTCCGCCCCTGTTTTCAGGTGTTGGAACTGCTTCGGCCCTGCCTCGGGTCAATTATTATCCTCTTATGTTACCATAACTTTGACATAAATGAAGTGGGATTCCACATCCTTACAGGGGGCTGGCACTTTTTGACCACAGCGGGGATAAAGGTTTCAAACACCTTGAGGAGCATCTTATGTCGCATACGTCCCCGATTGATCCTGTTGAGCTGACCGCTGCGCTGGTGCGCTGTCCTTCTGTTACGCCTGCTGACGCGGGCGCGCTGGATATTTTGCATGATTTGCTTAGCGATGCGGGGTTTAGCTGTGCATGGGCAGACCGTGGCGGCATTCGGAATCTGTTTGCGCGTTGGGGCACCCAAGGGAATACGCGCAGCTTTGGCTTTAACGGCCACACGGATGTGGTCCCGATCGGGGATGAGGCCGCATGGACGATGCGACCCTTTGGGGCCGAGATTAAGGAAGGCGTAATGTACGGCCGTGGCACAACGGACATGAAGTCTGGCGTTGCTGCCTTTGCTGCTGCCGCAGTCGATTTTGTCCGTGATACTCCGCCTGATGGATCTATCGTAATCACCATTACTGGCGACGAAGAGGGCGAATCAGTCGATGGCACCCTCGCCCTGTTGGAACATATGGAGAAACACGGGGAACGGATGGATGTTTGCCTTGTAGGGGAGCCCACGTGCCCCAACACGATGGGCGAGATGATCAAGATCGGGCGTCGCGGCTCAATGACGATAAAGTTTCGCGTTGTAGGCAAGCAGGGGCATTCTGCCTATCCGCACCGCGCGAACAATCCTTTGCCCCCAATGATGCGCCTGATGGACCGTTTGGCCAGCCACGAGTTGGACCAAGGCACCGATCACTTTGACGGTTCCACGCTGGCTGTGGTGACGGTGGATACGGGCAATCCTGCGACCAATGTTATTCCAGCAGAATGTGCCGCCACGGTTAACATTCGATTCAATGACACCCACTCTGGGGCCAGCTTGAGCGAGTGGATTGAAAACGAGGTGACTGCGGTTCGCGAGGAATTTGGCGTGATGATCGAAACGCATGTGAAAATTTCCGGCGAAAGCTTTATCACGCCACCAGGCGATCTGTCTGCGATGGTGTCCAAAGCGGTAGAGGCCGTAACTGGTGTGACGCCAGAGTTGTCGACCACAGGCGGTACATCCGACGCGCGGTTTGTGAAATCACATTGTCCTGTGGTTGAGTTCGGACTTGTCGGGCAATCCATGCATCAGGTGGACGAGCACGTGCGCGTGGAACATATTAAAGAGCTTAAAACCATCTACACACGCATTTTACAGGACTACTTTGCTTGATTGAAATTGTTGCTACCGAAGATCTGGAGGCGTGTTACGGACTGCGCCGTTTAGTGTTTGTGGAAGAGCAAGGTTACAGTGCCGAGGGTGAAGTGGACGATCTGGACCCGCTGAGTCACCATATATTGGCGCGCGATGATGAAATGCCTATTGCCACCGCAAGGATTTGTCTGACCGGTACTACTGCAAAAATTGGCCGCGTCTGTGTTTTGGCTGCAAGGCGCGGGAGTGGCCTTGGCGCTGATCTGATCAACACCGCTGTTGCGTTGGCATCCGAAAAGGGCGCAGAGCGTGCAATCCTCGGCGCGCAGGTTCACGCCATTGGATTTTACAGAAAGCTGGGCTTTGTTCCCTTTGATCCTCCCTACGATGATGAGGGTGAGCCGCATCAGATGATGGAGCGGAAGCTGTGAAGCGTACGCTGGTTGTAATGCTGAAAGAGCCGCGCGCTGGACGGGTTAAAACGCGGTTGGGCCGTGATATCGGCATGGTTGCTGCCGCGTGGTGGTTTCGGCATCAAGTACGTGGATTGCTGCGCCGAATAGAGGATCCGCGCTGGGACGTGGTGCTGGCAGTATCCCCAGACCGCGCAGGATTAATGTCACGTGTGTGGCCCGCCCATTTTGCGCGGATGGCGCAAGGGCATGGCGATCTGGGAGACAGAATGGCTCGCGCATTGCGAGCGCCACCTATTGGACCCGTCTGTGTGATTGGAGGCGATATTCCTGATATAAACGCTGCACGGATTGCGGAGGCTTTTGCGGCGCTGGGCCGTAGTGATGCAGTTTTTGGTCCTGCACCCGACGGTGGTTACTGGCTCGTCGGGTTGCGACGGGGCCGCGCCATTCCTGCATCTCTTTTCACCAATGTGCGCTGGTCAACGGAACACACGCTAAGCGATACCGAGTCAACCCTGCCGGACCACAGCATCGCGTATGTTGCGACGCTCAATGATGTGGATACAGTTATGGACTTAAAATAATGTGACGTGGCCCCATGCGCGTGCTACCTCCACTTCCATGAGCAATATTCCAACAAAAAAAGAAGTTCTCGACTGGATCGAGGAAAACCCCACCCTGACGGCCAAGCGTGACATCGCAAAGGCTTTCGGCATCAAAGGGGCTGCGCGCATTGATCTCAAGCGTATCCTCAAAGAGCTTGAGGCCGAAGGCCACCTTGAAAAGCGCAAAAAGTCCTATAGCGATCCCGAGCGGCTGCCCCCTGTGAGCGTGCTGATGGTGACCGGCCCCGACGGAAGTGGCGATCTCTTTGCCAAGCCGATGGAGTGGGGCGGCGAGGGCGTCGAGCCTGTCGTTCTGATGATCCCTCGCGCCGCTGATACTGCGCTGGGCGAAGGTGACCGAATTCTTGCGCGGCTTACGTTGATCAAGGGCGAGGCGCATCATTATGAAGGTCGCCTCATTCGACGCATCGGCAGCAACCCGAAGAAGATTGTTGGCATTTTCAAGAAGCATGCTGAGGGCGGTCGCATCCAGCCCATCGACAAAGGGGCCGACAAAGAATGGGCGGTGCCGTCTGATTTCACTGGAGGTGCTAAGGATGGCGAACTGGTCGAAGCCGAACTTGCTGGGCCAAAGGGCCGTATGGGGCTTCCCCGCGCTCGCATAGTTGAGCGGTTGGGTGATCCTTCTGCACCCAAAGCAGTTTCGTTGATCGCGATCCACCAGCACGGTATCCCTGACGACTTTCCCGATGATGTTATCGCCGAGGCAGACGCTGCAGAACCAAAAGGCCTAAAGGGCCGCGAAGACCTGCGCGAGTTGCCGTTGGTCACCATCGACCCGTCAGATGCCCGCGACCACGACGATGCCTGTTTTGCCGAAGCTGATCCTGATCCGGCGAACAAGGGTGGCCATATTCTCTGGGTCGCTATTGCTGATGTATCTGCCTACGTCGTGTCTGGTTCTGCATTGGACCGCGAGGCGCGTAAGCGTGGTAACTCAACCTATTTCCCCGACCGCGTTGTGCCGATGCTGCCTGATCGTTTGTCGGGCGACCTTTGCTCGCTGCACGAGGGTGTTGAGCGTGCTTGTATCGCCGTTCGGATGGTCCTCGATGCTGATGGCAACAAGATTAATCACGACTTCCATCGCGGACTGATGAAATCGCCGGCAAGTCTTCACTATGAAGAGGTGCAGGATGCGATCGACGGCAGACCAAACGAGCGGACAGAGCCCTTGTTAGAGACGGTTTTGAGGCCGCTCTACGCAGCTTATGCCGCGCTGGTTGCAGCGCGTGCACGGCGGCAACCATTGGACCTCGATTTACCAGAACGGCGCATTGAGGTGGATGATGATGGCACAGTTCGATCCGTCAATTTCCGTATGCGTCTCGATGCGCATAGGTTGATTGAGGAATGTATGGTCCTTGCCAACGTCGCCGCCGCCGAGACACTGATTGCTAAGAAAACGCCATTGCTGTTCCGCACCCATGAGGAACCGACGCCAGAGAAACTCGACTCATTGCGCGAAACGGCGGCCGCAGCGGGTTATACGCTTGCAAAGGGGCAAGTGCTGCAAACAGCGCACCTTAACCGATTGCTTGAGCAGGCGGCAGGCAGCGATGATGCTGAGCTGATCAACATCTCTACGCTTCGCTCTATGACCCAAGCCTATTATGGGGCGGACCAGATCGGCCATTTCGGTCTGGCATTGCGGTCCTACGCCCACTTTACCTCTCCCATTCGCCGCTATGCGGACCTGATCGTTCACCGTGCGCTCATCACTGCGCATGGCTGGGGTAAGGATGGGTTGTCCCAACATGACATCGCTGATCTTGAGGCTACAGGCGCACATATCTCCGATACTGAACGGCGCTCGATGATTGCGGAGCGCGATACGACTGATCGCTATTTGGCAGCCTTTTTGTCCGAGCGTGTGGGCAACGAAATGTCCGGTCGCATCAGCGGCATCGCGCGGTTCGGCGCATTTGTTAAGCTGGACGAAACGGGAGCGGATGGGCTGATCCCAATGCGAAACATCGGGCGGGAGTATTTTCACCATGATGCAGACGCTGGGACGCTGATGGGGGCGGACACTGGAGTGACAATCGGATTGGGCCAGCGCGTGACCGTACGCCTGTCAGAAGTGACCCCAGTTACTGGCGGTATCGCACTAGAGCTATTGGAGATTGAGGGCGAAGCCATGCCGCAAGGAAGGCAGAGCCCTGCAGGTCGAAGCCCTCGCCGCAAAGGGGCGAAGGCCAAGGGTAAGAAGGCAGCGACAAAGCGTAAGGTCACCCGCAGTCGCGGTTAACCCATCGTCCGCTCGCAACGAGTCACATAGGCGCTGAGCACTGGATCGCCGGCCACGCGCCGTGACAGCGGCGTGGGCACTGGTGCGACGATAATCGCGCCTAGGATTGCGCCCACGCTTGCATCCGCTGCGGTGGGTTTGTCGCCAAATAGAAAGGCACGTCCATCCAACTGATTTCCAATCGCAATGAAATCAGGCTCAACCCTTTCAAGCCGTTGCTCAACGGACATCCGGCCAATTCCAAGCCCGCGCATTGTCTTCAACAGGTCTTTGCGGAGTTTTGCTGTGACGAATCCGCGAATGATTAAGGGCAGGAAGTCGAAATATGCGCTGCGTATCACTTCCCAATTCGCATCATCGCCCCAGCGGTCCTGAACCTGATGAAAATAGATGTGTTCTTCTGCCATGCGGATAAATGCCCTTGAAGCAGCCTTTTCTCGTGTAGTTAGCTCTGCGTCGAAGTCCTGCCCTCCTGCTTCCAGATGGGCGCGGATATTGTCGCTATCGGGGATAGTGCTTCCATCCGTCAGCCCGATTGCCGGAAGCTTGCCAAAGGGCATCTTGCGTGGATCGTTCATATCTTTGCGTGTCCATTGTTGCCCAGACAAATTGAGCAGCCATGCAGCCTTGGTGCAGAATGGACTATAGCTGAATTGACCAAAGCCTTCGGGAAATGTGTAGAGCATAATCATGGGGTGGTCCCTTTGAGAAATATATGCCCCTTGCGTAGCAGGACATCCTGACAGAAATTGACAGCAATCCTTGCAAAGGTATCCTTGAAGCAAGGGAGATAAGCATGACCCGGACACATCGCCTATTCCAACTAATGCAGACGCTTCGGCAGTTGCCCGCGCCAGTAACTGCTTCCGCGCTCGTCGATGAAACGGGCGTATCCGTGCGTACAATTTACCGCGATATTGAGGCGTTGCGTGGCCTAGGGGCTGTCATCGATGGTGAGGCGGGGTTTGGCTATACCCTAGTCGAAGATGCCACGTTGCCGCCGCTTGGTTTCACGGATGATGAGCTTGAAGCTTTGGTTTTGGGTCTTCGGGAAGTTGATGTGATCGGCGATCCTGCGCTGGCAGCGGCGGCCCGTACAGCTTTGGCCAAACTCAAAGCGCGCTTGCCGGCGCGCCAGACCCACCGTCTCCAACACGCTATTTTGGACGCGCGACGCTTTACGCGTCCGGCCGAACCTAAGATCGATGTTACTGCACTGCGAGCGGCCACGTGGGATGAGGCAACGGTTGAGTTTGAGTATGAGGACGCACAGGGCGCTGCATCAAAGCGGCAGGTTGATCCACTCAGTATTGTCTTTATGCGAAACGCCCACATGCTTTTGGCATGGTGCCACCTGCGGCAGGATTTTCGCGCATTTCGCCTTGATCGGATGGCTGGGTTTTCCGTGACGGGTGCGCACTTTCGCCCGAGGCGCGTACCGATGTTGCGTGAATTTCTAAAGCGGTTGCGAGAAGAAAGTGAGCAGCGGGCCGAAGACCGCGCAACGGAGGAGTAGCCGCTTTTCCAGCAATGATATTGTCGGTAGGTTTGGCGAAACAGTTCTTGAAGGGTTTTCGGTATGCGCGGTGTTTCTCTGATTGTTCTAACGCTTATAGCGTCCCCAATGAGTGCCCAAAATACTGTTCTTAATGAGGCGCGCGATGAAACGGGTTTGCAAGAATGGATTGCCGCATTTCGTCCAAAGGCGCTGGCGGTTGGGGTGTCCGCCGGTACCTTTGATAGTGCGATGTCTGAAGTCACCTTTGCTCCGGAAGTGGTGAAGCGCGATCGCAACCAGTCTGAGTTTACCAAGACGATCTGGGACTACCTCGAAACAGCAGTGTCTGATCTGCGGATCAGCAATGGCAAGGCGGCGCTGAAACGGCAGCAGGCGGCACTGAACGCCATCGAAGCCAAATACGGTGTTCCTGCGGAGATCGTAACGGCCATCTGGGGACTGGAAAGCGCTTATGGCACATTCCGTGGCAGTGATCCGGTACTGAACTCTATGGCGTCGCTTGCTTATGATGCGCGTCGGGCGGAGTTCTTTGAACAGCAGGTAATCGCAGCCCTGATGATCCTGCAGAGCGGCGACACAGATCGCGGAAATCTCAAAGGGAGTTGGGCTGGCGCAATGGGGCATACCCAGTTCATGCCTAGTTCTTTCATTGACCATGCTGTCGATTGGGATGGTGATGGAAAACGAAATATTTGGGGTGATGATCCACGTGACGCGCTGGCGTCCGCTGCCGCATATCTGAAAGCAAACGGATGGGTGACGGGTCAACCTTGGGGTGTCGAGGTGCGGATACCAGATGGATTTGATTACCTGCTCGCCAATCGCGATGTGATAAAGACGCCTCAAGAGTGGGCCGATCTGGGGCTGCTGGATACCGAGGGTAAGGCAGTGCCGGACCATGGCGCAGCATCAATTCTACTCCCAGCTGGGGCAGGGGGCGCTGCCTTCATGGTGTTCAATAATTTCGAGGTGATCGAGACGTATAACACCGCCGATGCTTATGTAATTGCAGTGGGTCACCTCGCTGATCGGATCAGTGGGGCTGGGCCGCTCAAAGGTCACTGGCCACTGCAGGATCACGCGCTGAGTTTTGACGAACGGATTGAGCTACAGACGGAGCTGACGGCACAAGGGTTCGATACTCAGAAAATTGATGCGAAGATCGGGCCACTTACCGTGAATGCGGTACGGGGGTGGCAAGTATCGCAGGGAGAGGTGCCTGACGGCTATGCCTCCCCCCGCTTATTAGAGCGGTTGCGCTTACGTCGGTGACATACCGCGCATCCGCTCGGAGCGTCGGCGCAGAAGTTCAACCACAGTCAGTAGACAGATCGAAATGCCCACAAGGATCGTCGCCACGGCAAGGATCGTCGGACTGATCTGTTCGCGCAGGCCGATGAACATCTGCCACGGCAGTGTCTTTTGACCTGCAGAACCAACGAACAGGACGACCACAACTTCATCGAATGAGGTGATGAAGGCAAAGAGGCCACCAGAGATAACACCTGGAAGGATCAGCGGCATCTGCACGCGGAAGAAGGTTGTTACGGGGTTTGCACCCATGTTAGCCGCCGCCCGCGTGAGAGAGTTGTCAAAGCCGACCAGTGTGGCAGTCACTGTGATGATCACAAACGGGATGCCCAAGGCGGCATGCGCCAAAACCACACCGATATACGTTCCCTGCAAACCTACACGGCTGTAGAAAAAGTACATGCCCGCAGCGGAAATGATCAGAGGTACGATCATTGGCGAGATCAGGATTGCCATAATGGCACGGCGGAAAGGCACATGAGGTTGGCTCAGACCAATCGCAGCCAATGTGCCAAATCCAACCGACAATAATGTCGCCACCGGAGCGATGCGCAGCGAGTTCTTCATCGCATCCTGCCAAGCGTCGTTTGTAAAGAAGTCGCGGTAGTGCTTGAGCGAGTATCCTGCAGGATCGAAGCGGAGCATTTCCGGCGTGAAGGTAAAGAAGTCCTGCGCGTTGAAACTAAGTGGCATGACGACGATGATCGGCGTGATGAGAAAGATGAAGATCGCACCACAGATCACGCGGAACGCAAAGTGCCAAAGCACCTGACCGGGCGTGAGATAGGGGGCTACTTTTGCGCGGTAGCGCCCTTCATAGAGCCAGAAGATCAAGAAACCGAAGAACCATCCGAAGAATGTCCCGATAAACAGACCTGGAAGACCTGCAAGTGCGAAGCCTCCCAAGGCGACTAGAAGAGTAATCCCCCAGCGGCCCGCTTTTTCGTTTTTGACGATCTTTGTCAGGACAAAGGCCAAGACCCCCATCAACAAAGCGCCGCCAATGACACCCGCAATCAGGTTACCCTGACCAGTGCCGATGAACACGCCAAAGAAGGCGCCGAATGCTGCCGTTACCGAGACATAAAAGCTCGGTTCGGTGCGCGAGATGGGTGTGAGTGCAACCATGGGTCTGCTCCTTATCCGAGTTTCACGTTATCGATGCCGACGATTTTGTCGTAGGCGTAGTACAGCAGCAGAACCGCCGCCAAGAGTATCGCACCAAGTGCGGCACCAAGACCCCAGTTGAGCGAGCTAGAGATGTGATACGCAATCCGGTTCGAGATGAATGTACCCGATGTACCGCCCACGATTTCAGGCGTAATATAATAGCCAATCGCAAGGATGAATACGAGGATCGAGCCGGCGCCAATGCCCGGAATGGACTGCGGGAAATACACCCGCCAGAAGGCAGTCCAGTTCGTGGCCCCTAACGATTTGGCGGCGCGCAGATAGGTCGGTTGGATCGTCTGCATTACGGAATAGAGCGGCAGGATCATAAATGGCAGCAGGATATGCGTCATCGCGATGATCGTACCGGTTTGGTTGTTGATCAGGGCAAGGCGGTCATCCGTTGCGACGATACCCAGCCACACAAGGGTATCGTTGATGACACCTTGTTGTTGCAGCATAACTTTCCAAGCCGATGTCCGAACCAGCAGCGATGTCCAGAACGGCAGCAGAACGAGGATGAGCAGCAGGTTCGCCTGACGCGCTGGCAGGTTCGCCAAAATCCACGCAACGGGATAACCGAGCATGATGCATGACAGTGTAATAGCGACAGACATTACCATCGTGCGCCAGAACAGGATACCGTAAATCTGCTGGTTCTCGGGACGCATCTCTGCACCATCAACAGACTTTTGCATGTCGATAGCGTTCAGAAAATAACCGTCAGTGAACTTGGGGCTGTAGACCTTGATTGTCTGCCAGACGTCGATGTCATGCCAGTCTTTGTCGATTTTCTTGAACGCTTCGGAGTAGTTTACGGTCTCGAAAGTCGTAGCAGCAGCCGCGGCAGCGTTAAGTTGTTCTGCCGCTGGGCCGGTGTAGGAGGCGAGGCCGTTCTCACCTGTCAGGTCTTTATGCAATGCCGAGTAGACGACAGCCCAAGGATCGGTGGTGTAGAGGTTCTTTTCGTCCACGTTCTGCGTGAAAGCCGCAAAGCGCTTATAGGCGTCTGCAGTGGCGGGCAGAGCTTCTGCTACTCCGTCGTGCATCTTGAATTTGGGTTGCTTACCGTCCGCCTTCTTCCAGCCATCCATGGACGCAATCCATGCGTCACTGGCCATAAAGCTGTTCCAGTTTTCGCTACTCTTCCAGAAATCATTAAGATCTTCGAACTGGTCCTGATAAACCTCGCCCATATCCTCAACCTTGCGGCCCGATTTACGGAACAGGGAGGAAACACCCGTCAGTTCATAGTTCAGGCGGGAGCCAAGGCGGGTGTGCAACTTTGCCTCCTTCGCAAAGTACATATCGTCATAGAGGGCTTCGAACACGGCCTCATCTGGAATTTCGGCGCCTTGTTCGTCCCACTCACCCAACAGCGTTGTGGTTTTCGGCAAGGTCTCGGATACAATTTCGTTCTCGACGGAGCGGAACAGCATATCTGCAATCGGGGCGATGAAAGTAACCAGTACAAAGATCAGCAGCGGCGCGATCAAAGCAAGAGCCCGCATTTTCTGCAATCTGAGTGCGCGGTTAAGCGATTTCTTCAGCGGTGTACCATCGGCGGCCAGCATTGGCCCCGTATGCGCGGCATCTGCGATGCGTGCTTCGGCTGCGGATGATGATGCTGTTTGGGCTGTTGGTGTATCGCTCATGGTGTCCCCATCGGCTTGGTCGAGGTTAGCAAATTTACTAACAATAAAGTGCGGAGAGGGCCGCGATGGGCCCCCTCCTTTAAGCTACGAAAAGCTTATTTAACCAACCACGCCTGAAATTTGGCGTCGATGTCGTCACGGTAGTCTGCCCAGAACTCATAGTTGTAGAGGAATGTGTTCTTTGCGTTCTCTGGATCGGTTGGCATGTGTGGTGCCATGTCGATGCCCAGCTCTGCGTGCTTGCCAACCAGTGGTGCGGAAGACTTACGTGCAGGACCGTAGGAGATGTACTTGGCTTGATCGGCCAGACGCTGTGTGTCTGTGGCGAACATTATGTAGTCCAGTGCGCGTGCTTTACGCTCATCGCTGAGGCCTGTTGGAATGATCCAACCATCAAGGTCAAATACCTGTGCGTCCCACATCATCGCAACCGGCTGCTTCTGCTCTTCGATCAGAGAGAAGAGACGGCCGTTGTATGTGGAGCCCATGACGATTTCGCCATCAGCCAGAAGCTGTGGCGTGTCGGCGCCTGCGGACCACCAGATTACATCGCCTTTGATGGTTTCCAGCTTGTCGAGAGCCTTCTGCTGACCTTCGGCTGTTTCTAGCACGTCATAGATTTCGTCTTTTGCGACGCCATCACAGAGCAGAGCCCATTCCATGTTGCCGATCGGACGCTTTTCCAGCGCGCGCTTGCCTGGGTAGGCTTCTGTGTCGAAGATCGCGCAGATGTCTGTTGGAGGTGTGTCGCCAACGAGGTCCGTGCGGTAGCCGATTGTTGTGGAATAAACGATCTGCGGGATAAAGCAGTCGCCAACCAGCAGGTCGCCGAAGTCTTCGGAAGCTTTGGTGCCATCAGGCGCATCAGCAAGCATTGTGTCAGGATCGATTTCCATCGCCAGACCTTCGTCACACAGACGCAATGCATCGGATGCAACAACGTCAACAACGTCCCATGTCACATTGCCCGCTTCGTTCATCGCGCGCAGTTTGGAAACCGCTTCGGCAGAAGATTCATCGTTGATGATCTTTACGCCGTTCGCTTCGGAATAAGGTGTATGATATGCGTTTTGCTGTGAAGCGGAGTAGGCGCCGCCCCATGAAACAATTGTCATTTCGTTCGCCATGTGGGCGTCCGAGTGTGCCATGCCAGCTGCAACTGTAAGTGCAGTGGATGCCATCAGTGTTTTTGTGAGGTTCATTGGTATCTCCCAGTTTTATCCCGTTGGGGTATTTCAAGGTGGCAACAACGGGTTTAGTTGCCGCCTCTTATAGATCACGGCGCAGAAGCTGCGCCGCGATATGACACGTGCACTCTGCCGTTAGGCGTCGAGTGCACGGCAATCTTCGGGCA
>JBALTK010000017.1:0-28851 GCA_036964385.1 Sulfitobacter sp.
TGCGTTCTTTACGGCCTTCATCGCCAGCAGTCTCGGCCAGTTTTGCAGTGATGGAATTGGCCACTTTTGCAGCGTCACCAACGATGCCCACGGTGACCTTTTTGGTGAGGCCGATGCGGTCGGCGTTGATGTCGACCTGAATGATTTTTGCCTCTGTGGGCCAGTAATCAATGCCGTAACCGGGCAGGGTTGAGAAGGGGTTAAGACGGGTGCCGAGGCACAGCACAACATCGGCTTTGGAGATCAGCTCCATGCCTGCTTTGGAACCGTTGTAACCCAGAGGGCCTGCGAACAGTGGGTGGTTGCCGGGGAAGGCATCATTGTGCTGGTAGCCAACACAGACAGGCGCGTCGAGCTTTTCTGCCAGCAGGCGGGAGGCTTCGATTCCGCCTTTGGCCAGAACCACACCAGCGCCGTTCAGGATCACGGGAAACTTGGCGGTGGAGAGCATCTCGGCGGCTTTGGCAACCGCGTTATCACCACCTTGTGGTACTTCGAATTCCACAACCTCTGGAATTTCGATGTCGATCACTTGGGTCCAAAAATCGCGCGGAACGTTGATCTGGGCGGGGCCGGAGGCGCGCTTTGCCTGCATGATTACGCGGTTCAGGGTCTCTGCGATGCGGGAAGGGTCACGCACTTCTTCTTGGTAGGCGACGCAGTCCGCGAACAGGTTCATCTGTTCCATCTCTTGGAAGCCGCCCTGACCGATGGTTTTGTTTGCGGCCTGTGGCGTAACCAAAAGTAAAGGAGTGTGGTTCCAATATGCTGTTTTCACGGCTGTTACGAAGTTGGTGATGCCGGGGCCGTTTTGCGCGATCATCATCGACATTTTGCCAGTGGCGCGGGTGTAGCCATCAGACATCATACCAGCGGAGCCTTCGTGGGCGCAGTCCCAGAACTTGATCCCTGCCTTTGGGAAGATATCCGAAATCGGCATCATGGCTGAGCCGATAATGCCAAAGGCATGTTGGATGCCGTGACGCTGTAGCGTTTTTACGAATGCTTCTTCTGTGGTCATCTTCATGGCAGGTGATCCTTAAATTAGGTGAATGCGAATCTTGTTACGGGCAATTTACGGGCTGGGTCGGTGAAAGGTTAGGGCCAGATTTTAGGCTGAAATATAACCAGCTTTGGACATGTCGTGGATTTCGGATGCAAGGGCTTGCAAGCCTTCGGGTATGCGGCTTGCAGGTATAGAGGAATAGCCAAGGCGATAGAAGTTTTGCGGTTGCTCATCTCCACCGAAAAACGAGTGACCCGGTTCGATCAATACGCCACGGGTGCGCAGGCGGGCAGCGAGTATCTTGGTGTCGATCCCCTCGGGTGCACGCATCCAGAACGAGGAGCCACCATGGGCGCCCTGACCTGCGATATCGAGACCTGTTTGCGCGATCGCTTCTTCCATCTTTGCGCGCCGTTCGTGCAGCGCATTCCCCATACGTCGAACCAGCGCATCATAGTGCCCCAGCGACAGGAAGTAGGATGCGGTCCGCTGGATGTGGCCGGGTGGATGGCGCAGGACGGAGGCACGCAGTGCGCGCGCTTCACGGATGAATGGTTCGGACCCAACTAAATAGCCGAGGCGCAGGCCGGGAAACAGGGACTTGGAAAAACTGCCGACATAGATCACCCGACCATCTGTATCGAGGGATTTAAGCGCGGGAGAGGGCGCGCGCAGAAAGGATGTCTCGAACTCGTAATCGTCCTCGACGATGATTGCGTCCATCTCGCGCGCACGCTCCAGCAGGGCGCGCCGCCGCGGCATGGGCATCGTGGCATTCGTCGGGCATTGGTGGCTAGGCGTAGTGAAGATCACGTCGATGTCGTGCGGGATTGCTTCTGGTGGAAGGCCGTCACGGTCCACGCGCACAGGGGTTACATGGCAACGTGACTGGATCAAAATATCGCGTAGCGCATGATAGCAGGGGTCCTCAAGGGCAGCGCGGCGGCGCTGTGTCAGTAATACTTGCGCTGTGAGCCATAGCGCATTTTGCGCGCCCATGGTGATCAGGATTTGCTCTGGTGCTGCGGTGATGCCGCGCCGTGGCAGAGTGTGACGGGCAATGAA
Source organism: Sulfitobacter sp. (assembly GCA_036964385.1). Classification (GTDB taxonomy): domain Bacteria; phylum Pseudomonadota; class Alphaproteobacteria; order Rhodobacterales; family Rhodobacteraceae; genus Sulfitobacter. The sequence goes on from JBALTK010000017.1 coordinate 2,072, forward strand.
CTCGATCAGTTGAGGGTCGTCTTGATCGTAGTAGTCATTGGTCATGGAGTCGAAGTCGCGCTGGCCTAGGGCTTGGAGTGCGCAGAGCCGCCAATTTGCATGATCGAACAGGGATTTGTCGGCCTGACCATAGACAAAGGGATAGCGGTATTGCGACCAGTCTTGTGGCTTGCTCGGGGTGACGCCACCGCTGAAGCGTTGTCCAATAGCGCGGGTCCAATCGACAGCATCTTGGGTGTCGGGGCTGGGCGTAAACACAGGCGGGGACGGAGCATTTTCCGAGACAAAATAGCCCGAGCGCCCCCGTGAGCTTAGGTAGTCATTCGCCAGCAACTCGGTGTAGGCGATGGTGACTGTGATGCGACTGACGCCAAGATGCACGGCAAGTTTACGTGTCGACGGCAGCTTCTCTCCGCGCTGGAAGCGGCCTGACAAAATTCCCTGTGCTATCATCTGCTGGATCTGAGATTGCAGCGTGCCTTGCGCATCAGGTTGTAGGAAAAACGTCTCTACGGGGAGGGCCATAAATGTCCTTATGTTTTGGACCTAAGTGGCGGGCCATCTGGACTTAGTATAGAGTGAAATGGCAGTTTACGTCACCACATTTATATCAAATGCTGTGCGATTTTCAAGTGATAAATGAGACTATTGGTTTCAAAAGTCAATTAATGTCTTGCGCGGGCGGGGGTGCGATCCGCGCACCTGCTGTACACCCCTCGTGCACCGTGCGGTGCCTTGCGGAAATGTTAGGTGGGTGGCCGCAGTGTGGTCGTTGTTTGCACAGGAGATTTTATATGCACCGCAAAGATGCACATACCCAGATGGTCCACGAGTTGGAGCGGCTACAGGAGGAGATACAGGAAAAGTGGCTCGACCAGAGCATCCCGCCCGATTGGCACGGCTTGGACTTTTGGGACGATGTGAAGCGTAAGAAGACGCGGGTCACGATCCGGTTGGATGCCGATATGGTGGCGTGGTTTCGCAAGATGGGGCCAAACTACGGGCCACGCATCAATAAGGTGCTGAGGATATATTATGCGGGGATCGTGTCGGGCAACGTCTCGGCCTATCCCAACGATCGTGTGATCCCGCGGATGGTACTGGCGGCGCAGCAGGAGATGGATGCGTTACGGGGGGATTTGATCGGGGGTGAGAAGGAGTGACGCGCAATATTGTCAGATGCGGTGGTGCCACTTAGGATTGGATCGGGTGATGGAGGGTCGAGATGACAGACCAAAAGAGTAGTCCTGAGCGGGCCGCATTGATCCGCAGAGCGTGGCGAAACTGGATTCTTGCATTTGTGCCTTTGTTCACCTTGGGGGTGATCGGGCTTTCCTATTTCGGAATGAAGGCTGTTTTACCAGTTCTTCTAGCGGTGCTCACTATCGTGCTGTTCTACCAGCGCTATGTGAACAAGCGCAGTTGGCATTCGATTATGTGGGGTGTTTACGCCACCAAAGAGTGAATGCAGTGCGCTGAATGCAAAAAGGCCCCGCTGATGAGCGGGGCCTTTTGTCGTTTTCGAGGGCAAAGCCTTTATGGGCAGGCAGCGACGTATGTTGAGCCGTCATTGCGCTGATAGGTGCAGTTGCCGTTCGACTGACGGTTGATCAGTGTGCCTGCTGCAAGACCTGCGGCGCCACCGATGATGGCTCCTTTTGCTTTGTCGTTGCTGCCTGAAACGCTTGCGCCAATTACGGCACCTGCGGCGGTTGTAGCCGCGAGCCGGCCATCGGGCGTGTCACAAGCGGCGAGCGCTGCGAGCATCGGAATAACATATGCGAGTTTTTTCATGGGGATGTTCCTTATTTCTCTCATCATTATAACACGCGTGGCGGGAGAAGGTTCCATAGGAAGATTTGGTATCGGCGGGAAAACGCGTAAGGCCCGCCAAAGGGGCGGGCCTTGAGGTGAGGTTAGCCGAAAGTCAGGGTTTAGCCAAAGACGCGACCCATGGCGCCATCGACAGCGTCGATGATTTGGTCGATGTCGTCTTTTGTCGCGATGAGTGCGGGGGAGAAGCACAGTGTGTTGTTCTTACCCGGCAAGGAGCGGTTGGTCGCGCCGATCACCACACCCTGTTGCATACAGTCGCCAACGACCGCTTGGATCAGTTTCTCGGCTATTGGTGTTTTACTGTCGCGGTCGGTGACAAGCTCGGCTCCGAGGAAGAGGCCCTTGGAACGGACATCACCGATGACGTGGTATTTGTCCTGAAGCTCATGCAGGAGTCCAGTCATGTAATCGCCCATATCGAGGGTGTTTTGCAGCAAGCCTTCACGCTCGATGATCTTCATATTTTCGATCGCTGCAGCGGGGCCAGCGGTACAGCCGCCAAAGGTCGAGATGTCGCGGAAGTAGTTCATGGGATCGGAGGCGTCGTCCTTGAATTTGTCGAACACATCTTCGGTGGTCACGAGGCAGGCGATGGCGGCGTAACCTGATGCGACACCTTTGGCCATTGTGACCATATCGGGTTTGATGCCGTAGTGTTGATAACCGAACCAAGTGCCCGTACGACCCAAGCCGCAGACTACTTCGTCGATGTGCAGCAGGATGTCATACTGGTCGCAAATCTCGCGGATACGCTCCCAATAACCGTCGGGAGGCGTGATGACACCGCCGCCTGCTGTCACAGGCTCAAGGCAGAGCGCGCCGACCGTTTCGGGACCTTCTTCAAGGATGACTTTTTCGATCTGGTTGGCTGCCCAGACACCGTACCCTTCAACGGGTGCGCCGTCCTGTTCAAAGCTGCGGTATTCTAGGCAGTGGGGGACGCGGACGAAGCCCGGTGTGAAGGGTCCGTATTGCGCGCCGCGCTCGTCCTGTCCACCTGCCGAGAGGCAGCCGATGGTGGTGCCGTGGTAGTCGCGGTCGCGGAACAGTATCTTGTGTTTTACGCCACCAAACCGTTTGTGAGCGATCTGGCGGACCATCTTGAAGCCCTTTTCGTTCGCCTCGGAGCCGGAGTTGCAGAAGTAGACGCGGCTCAGGCCGGGCATTTTGGCGATCAGCATCTCGGAGAAGATGGAGCCGGGGATCGAGCCTGCGGAGCCAGCAAAGTAGTTCAATTTGATCAATTGGTCGCGTACGGCGTTGGCGATTGATTCGCGGCCATAGCCGACGTTTACGGTCCAAACGCCACCAGAGACGGCATCGAGATGCTCTTTGCCGTGTTGGTCCCAGACGCGCATGCCTTTGCCCTCAACGATGATGCGCGGGTCGTTTGTTTCATAGGGTTTATGCTGGCTCAGGTGGTGCCAAACGTGGGCGCGGTCCGCCTCTACGATGCGGGAGATGTCATTTTCGTTAAATGTACCGTCCATGGAGGTGACCTTTCGATTGAGTAAGGAATGGTGGGAAATCAGCAGTGCGTTCCCTGATTCACATCATGTTAGACGGGGAATTTCGTTCTGAAAATAGGGCCAGCGTGGATCGAAGAATAAGGCCAGTTTTGCTGCCAGTGCAAAAGGCCTTGTTATAGGTGGGTTTGCTGCGCGTGAGAAAACGAGCGAATTCAGGCTGCGGATATTTAGATCTGCTTGCTGAAATGCTGTGCAGTTTGTGGACAGGGTGGTTTCGCGCTGTCGCACTAATTGTCGCAGATCGGGTAGGTGGGTTGTTGGAATCAGAGGAAGCGTTTCTGATGTTGGTCGGTGATATTTAACGGTTCGATGCCTGCACGGCCCTTTTCGCGTCGTGGTTGGGTTCTGCGTGTGACTGGACTCATGGCGGGTGGGCAACTGGTCATTTGAATTTGGTGTGCAAACTCCAGAGTGCTGTAAGTTATGGCGTTGCGCATGGGAGATGTGCATTTGCTGGGGGCAGGGCCGCTTTTGTGGTAACACTCTGGGAATGATCTAAAATTGTGTTGACCGCCCAAAATCTGCGGAAAACACTACTGTGGCAATATCGGGCCTTAGTGTCTCGATATCGCCGCTAATTGTATTGCAAGTGTCAGATGTATCGCACAGGATGCTTGCGTCAATTGTGGTAAAACGACGTACGATCCCGAGTTCTGACAAGGAGCCGGGCAAAATGAAACTGGGAGAATACTAATATGATGAAGAAAACAGTAAGCGCATTTGTCGCGGGCGCAGTGATGTCACTGGCATCTACGGCCGCATTCGCAGACGGCCATGGCGAACTCACCGTTGGTTACTTTCTTGAGTGGCCCATGCCATTTCAGTTCGCAAAGGTGAACGGAACCTATGATGAAGCACTAGGTAAAAAAGTTAACTGGGTCAGCTTTGACAGCGGCGTAGCGATGTCTGCTGCTATGGCGTCAGGCGATGTACAGATTTCCGTAAGCCAAGGTGTACCCCCTTTCGTTGTTGCAACGTCGGGCGGTCAGGACATCCAGATCGTTGATGTGGCTGTATCCTACTCCGAGAATGACAACTGCGTTGTGGCCTCCGGTCTGGAGATCGACAAAACTTCCGCAGCTGAGCTGGCTGGTAAGAAAGTTGCTGTGCCGTTGGGTACCGCTGCGCACTATAACTTCTTAAAGCAGATGGACCACTTTGGTGTAGATGTTGCGGGCATGTCCGTTGTTGATATGGCTCCTGCCGAGGGTGCTGCAGCACTTAGCCAAGGCTCTGTTGATATGGCCTGTGGTTGGGGTGGTGCACTGCGCCGCATGAAAGAATCCGGCAACATCCTGCTGACCGGTGCCGAGAAAGAAGCGCTGGGCATTCTGGTGTTTGACGTGACATCCGCGCCTGCGGCCTACGTTTCTGAGAGCGGTGATGATCTGGCGAAGTTCCTCAAAGTGACGGCAGACGCCAACGCGATGTGGAATGCGGGCGGTGATGATGCGGCCAAAATGCTGCCAGTGATTGCAAAAGATGCTGGTATGGATGAAGCGGCAACAGCCGAGACAATGGCAGGCTTCTCCTTCCCATCCGTTGAAGAGCAGTTGAGCGCCAAGTGGTTCGGCGGCGGCAGCCAGACCTTCATGGGCGGCGTTGCGCAGGTGTTCCTCGACAGCGGTTCCATCGACAAGTCGCTGGAAAGCTATGATGGCACTGTGAACACAGGCCCATTGATGGCTGTAAAAGGCATGTAATTCCTTCGGGAGTTCTTGGTCCGGCGTGCGTTTTGCGCCGGACCTTCTTTAACTAAGACGACTTTATGAGAAACGAGGTGGGGCCAACCCCATCCAGCGGGCCACCAGCCGGGGCCAGAAAGCAGGGACATGTCCGGACTTTCCATTGATAAACTCTCAATGCGGTTTGATTTACCCGACGGCGGATCGGTGCAGGCGCTCAAGGACGTCTCATTGGATCTGAAAGAGGGCGAGTTGTTGAGTGTGCTGGGGCCATCGGGCTGTGGCAAAACGACATTGCTTAATATCGTTGCAGGGTTTCTGGCGCCAACTGATGGTGTGATGAAACTGAACGGTCATGTGATTTCGGGACCCGATGCCGAGCGCGGTATGGTGTTCCAGCAGGGTGCGCTGTTTGAGTGGATGAGCGTGCGTGACAACGTAGGATTTGGCCCCTCGATGAAGGGTATGCCCAAGAACGACAAGGCAGAGGTTGTGAACCATCTCCTGGATGTTGTGGGCTTGCAGGATTTCAAGGAAAAGGCGGTTTACGAGCTGTCTGGTGGGATGCAACAGCGTGTGGCCTTGGCCCGTTGTCTGGCAAATGACCCCGATGTAATTTTGATGGACGAGCCGTTGGGCGCGCTTGATGCGCTGACGCGTGAGAAGATGCAAAGCCTTGTGCTCAAGCTGTGGAAAGAGACGGGTAAGACGATTATCCTGATCACCCACTCAGTTGAGGAAGCGCTGTTGCTGGGTGAGCGGTTGATCGTTATGGCCCCGCGTCCTGGTCGCATTCACAAGGAATACCGCCTGCCGTTTGCGGAGCTTGGTGTGGATGCAGATTTGCGTGAGGTGAAGAAGCATCCCGACTTTGCGGTCAAGCGTGAGGAAATCCTCGGCATGATCTGGGACATGGAAGAAGAAATTATGGGCCGCACGGAGGAAAAAGCATGACCGGACTTATTCTGCTGGTCGTTTATATCGGCATCTTTGCTGCTGCGGCTTTCGTCTTTACCCGTCTTGGCGTGCGCAAGGACGGGTATACGGCGCTCAAGACTGTGACCTTTGGCGACGAAAGCGCAGTACGGCCAAACCGTGCGGCGGGTATTATTTCGATCCTGACGCTACTTTTGTTGTGGGGCGTGTTTACGGGATCGTCGCTCATCCCAAGCTTTTTACATGCGCCTGCCCCATTCAAGGGGGAGACATCGTTTGACTATACGGTTGAGGCCAATGGCCAGACCGACACTGCGACGGTTTCCATCCTGGTGCATGAGCGTGAAGAGAACCCTGATGCGCCTGTCGTTGAGCCGGGCGAGGGGATTGCCAAGAACGACAGCATTTCTGTGGCGCAATACCGCAGCGAGTTGGTTCTGTTTGACCGCAATGACGAGTTCAAAAAGGCAGATGGCGCGAAGGTGATCGCGATTAACGATACGCCTGTGAAGCCCGGTGACACGGTTGAGGTCAACGGGGGGGCGGTGACGATTTCGGATAAAGGCACGCCTAACTTCTCGCCCGAGAAGGGTTTGCAGATGGAGCCGTTGTATCTGCCTTCACCTGAAGCGGTGATCCAGCGGACAGGCAAATTGCTCGATGAAGGGTTCCGTGGGACATCCCTGCTTGGACACTTGGGTTGGTCGCTGTTCCGCGTTGTGGCAGGTTTTATCTGTGGTGCGATTGTGGGCATTCCGCTGGGATATGCGATGGGGCTGAGCAACTGGTTCCGCGGTTGGTTTGATCCGATTGTGGAGTTCATGCGCCCTGTGCCGCCACTGGCATTGATCCCGCTGGTGATTATCTGGGCGGGCATCGGTGAGCAGGGTAAGATTATCCTGCTGTTCCTCGCGGCGCTCTGGATTATGGCGATCGCGGCGCGTTCGGGCGTGTCTGGTGTGAACATTGCCAAGGTGCATGCGGCCTATTCTCTGGGGGCAAGCAAGTGGCAGATCATGCGGTATGTCATCATCCCCAACTCGCTGCCGGAGATTTTCACAGGTGCGCGTGTGGCGATGGGTGTGTGTTGGGGGACCGTTGTTGCAGCCGAGCTGGTCGCTGCGGAAAAAGGTGCGGGTATGATGATCATGGTCGCGTCCAAGTTCCAGAACACGGACATCGTTCTCCTTGGTATTATCCTCATCGGCGTCATCGGCTTTGGCATCGATATGCTGATGCGCGCAGCCGAGCGTGTGTTGGTGCCTTGGAAGGGTAAGGGCTGATCCTTCGGGATACCCTTCACAAATAGAAAAAGGCCGGAGCAGAAGCTCCGGCCTTTTTATTTTGCTGTCCAGATGTGTCGGAGGGCGATTTCGTGGAAACCTATCCCCTGATTTTCTAACTTACTTCTTTGGGCCGCTTGGCTTTTTGCCCTTACCCGGAGGGGTGAAGCGCTTGGAAGCGTCTGCCGCGCGGTTGTAGCCGCCTGATGGTTTCGCATCGCGGGCTGGCGCGCCGCCCTCTTTAGAAGGCTTTTTCCAGACTGCTTTTGCGCCTGACTTCGCCGCTGGTTTGTCACCTGCGGGTTTGTCTTTCCATGCTGGCTTTGCCTTGGGCTTTTCGCCTGCCTTCATCGGTGTCCGCTCAGTCTTGTGTGACTTTGGTGGGCGGGCTGCGTCGCGCTTTGGCTTTGCTGGCGCACCGCGTGGCTTGTCTGTGCGCGGCTTGTACTCGGCTGCGGGGGCGTCGTCGCGTGGTGGCTTTGCCTTGTACGCAGGCTTGGGCGCGTCTGGGTTATAAGCCGGCTTGTCGCGTGGGGCCGCTGGTTTGTCTTTCCACGCAGGCTTGGGACCACGATCATTGCCGCCTTTGGGGCCGCTACCTTTGTTGTCTGGACGACCTGTGCGCGGACCAAAGTCAGGCACGCCGTCGAGACGGGTCAGGGTGACGCCATCTTCGGCTTTCATGTCGGGACCAAGGGCATTTGTCAGTTTTGGCACCGCGCCTTCGGCAACTTCAACATAGGAGTGGCGCGGCTGAACGCGGATCGCGCCGATGTCGTCGCGGGTCATGTCGCCCACGCGGCACAGCATCGGCAGGATTGTGCGCGGTTCTGCACCATCGTTGCGGCCTGTGGAGACGGTAAACCAAACGGATTTACCGAATTCCATGCGCGGGGCGTTCTCTTTGCCGTCACCGGGGTTGGAAAGTTCCTCGGGCGCGGAGCCACGAGAGCGGTGGAGGTTCACGAACGCAGTCGCAAGTTGCTCGGGCGTGTACTGCTCAACCAGTTTTGCGACGAATTCGACTGCGTCTTCGGGTGCAGGCGTTGTCCATGCATCATCGTTCAACAGGCGCTCTTGGTCTGCGGCGTTCACCTCAGCAGCGGAAGGAGGAAGTGCCCATTCGGCGTCAAGTTTGGCCCAGCCCATGAGGCGGGTCGCTTTTGAGCGCATTTTTGGTGGTACGATCAGAGCAGACACACCTTTGCGGCCCGCGCGGCCAGTACGGCCAGAGCGGTGCAGGAGTGTGTCGGCGTTGGTGGGCAGATCGGCGTGGATGACCAGCTCAAGATTGGGCAAGTCGATACCGCGAGCAGCAACGTCAGTGGCCACACAAACGCGGGCACGACCATCGCGCAAGGATTGCAGGGCGTTTGTGCGCTCTTGTTGCGACAGCTCACCCGACAGGGCAACGACGGAGAAGTTGCGGTTTGACAGGCGTGCGGTCAGGCGGGCCACTGCTGCGCGGGTGTTGCAGAACACAATCGCATTCTTGGCCTCGTAGAAACGCAGAAGGTTGAGGATCGCGTTTTCAGTATCACGCGGGTTCACGGTCAGCGCGCGGTATTCGATGTCGGAGTGCTGCTTGCCATCCGAGACAACCGAAACGCGCTGTGCATCGCGCTGGTATGCTTTTGCCATTTTCGCAATCGCGGCAGGCACGGTTGCGGAGAACATCAGTGTGCGGCGCGTCGCAGGGGATTCGCCCAAGATAAACTCGAGGTCTTCGCGGAAGCCCAGATCGAGCATTTCGTCCGCTTCGTCCAGCACTACGGCGCGGATGTCGGTGAGGTCGATGTTGTTGCGTTTGATGTGGTCACACAACCGGCCTGGTGTTGCGACAACGATGTGCGCGCCACGGTCGAGCGTTCGACGCTCGGTGCGTGTGTCCATGCCGCCAACACAAGTGGCAACAATTGCGCCCGCTTTGCCGTAAAGCCATGTCAGCTCACGACTAACTTGCATGGCAAGTTCGCGAGTGGGGGCGATAACGAGGGCAAGTGGCGCGCCAGCGCGGCCAAAATGCGTTTCGTCGCCCAGCAATGTGGGCGCGATGGCCATGCCGAATGCCACGGTCTTACCGGAGCCGGTTTGAGCGGAAACCAGAAGGTCTGCGCCGTCGAGTTCAGGTGCCACTACGGCGTCCTGTACGGGTGTCATTTTATCATAGCCTTGAGCGGCCAGTGCGTCTGCAATCGTTTGAATCAAGGGGTGTTCCTGAGCGGATAAAGAATAAGTTTTCCTGCCCCTAATGGGTTGGAGGCCGTTTGTATACGGGCGATTTCGCGCAGGCAGCTTTGCGCCGCACGCATGCAGAGGGCGAAAGTGCGGTGAGTTTGAGGGCCGCGTGCGTATGCAGTCCACTGCAATCTGATTATTTTCACCATGAGGATGCTGGGGTAGGGTGGGACAAACTGCATGAAAGTTACGTTTATGAATAACCCCCTTTTCGACACCATGTTTGCCCCGCATTTGGGCAAGGAGACCCCGTTTCTGCATCTGCCCGAGGGCGGTGTCATTACCCATGACGCCTTTTTACGGCGTGCAGCGCAACTTGCGCATGCATTGGTCGGCCTTGGGGTGCGTACGGGGGACCGTGTGGCGGTGCAGGTAGGGAAGTGCCCTGATATGTTGGCGCTCTATGCTGCTTGTGCGCAGATGGGTGCGATTTTTCTCCCGCTGAACACGGCCTACACCGCGACGGAGGTCACATATTTCGTGAGTGACAGTGGCGCCGCGCTGTTGGTGGGTGATCCGGCGCGGGCGGACGAGTTGCGCACGGTGGCGGACGGTGTTGGCGCTGCCTTTGCCACGCTAAGTGCGGGTGGAGGCAGTCTGAGCGACGCGGCGGATACACAGGCCGAGACGTTCGAGACTGTTGCGCGGGATGTGGATGACCTCGCGGCATTCCTTTATACTTCGGGGACGACAGGGCGCTCTAAGGGCGCGATGCTGACGCAGAAGAACCTGATCTCGAACGCGGTGACGCTGACGGATTTGTGGCAGTTCACGCGCGATGATGTGTTGCTGCATGCCCTGCCGATCTTCCACACGCACGGCCTGTTTGTGGCGACGAACGTGATGCTGATTGCGGGTGGTGCGATGGTATTTATGCCAAAGCTGGACGTGGATCAGTTGATCGAGTGGATGCCAAAAGCAACGACGATGATGGGGGTGCCGACCTTCTATACCCGTCTTTTGGATGATGCGCGGTTTGACCGTGATTTGACAGCGAATATGCGGCTGTTCATTTCGGGCTCTGCACCGTTGTTGGCTGACACTCATGTCTTGTTTGAGCAGCGTACAGGGCACCGCATTCTGGAGCGCTACGGCATGACGGAGACGAATATGAACACGTCTAATCCGTATGAGGGCGAGCGACGTGCGGGGACTGTTGGTTTGCCGCTGCCGGATGTTGAGCTGCGGGTGGCTGATGCGCAGGGCAACGAGCTGCCACGTGGGGAGACGGGTGTGGTTGAGGTGCGCGGAGACAACGTCTTTGCCGGCTATTGGAACATGCCTGAGAAGACAGCAGAGGAACTGCGCGAGAACGGGTTTTTCATCACCGGTGATCTGGGAGTACAGGATGCAGAGGGCTACGTGACCATTGTGGGGCGTGGCAAAGATCTGATCATTTCGGGGGGCTATAACATCTATCCCAAAGAGCTTGAGCTGATTCTGGATGCGCAAAAAGGCGTGTTGGAGAGTGCAGTTGTGGGCATCCCGCATGAGGATCTGGGGGAGGTGCCGTTGGCGGTACTGGTGCCAGAGGCGGGTGCGCAGATTGATCTGGAGGCGGTGAAGGCAGCAGTGGCCGAAGCCGTGGCACGGTTTAAGCAGCCGCGGGAATACCGCATCGTTGAGGCGCTGCCACGCAATACGATGGGTAAGGTGCAGAAGGTCGCCCTTCGGGCGGAGTATGGCGCATGATTGATCCCCCAAAGCAGGCGTTTCTGACGGAGCTTTTTGAGGCGGCGGTTTTGGCTGCGGATGCCAAGGCGGCGCTGCGCGTACATATGCCAGCGCGCCCCAAGGGGCGGTTGGTTGTTGTTGGGGCTGGTAAGGGGGCGGCGCAGCTTGCGGCAGCGTTTGAAGACCTGTGGGACGGTCCTGTCGAGGGGGTTGTGGTCACGCGCTATGGGTATGGATGTGCTACGCGGTCCATCCGCGTGATGGAGGCCGCGCATCCTGTGCCTGATGAAGCTGGATTGGCGGCAACGGCGGCGTTGTTTGAGACTGTTGCGGGGCTGGGGCCTGATGATCTGGTGGTGGCACTGATCTGTGGCGGCGGCTCTGCGTTGCTGCCGTGCCCGCCCGAGGGGCTGGCGCTGGAGGATGAGCAATCGTTGAACGAGGCGCTGTTGGCCTCTGGAGCGCCGATTGGTGTGATGAATGCGATCCGCAAGCATGCCAGCGGGATCAAGGGCGGTCGCCTTGCAGCGGCGGCGCATCCTGCGCGGGTGCTGAGTCTTGTTGTCTCGGACGTGCCGGGGGATGACCCTGCACAGGTGGCGTCCGGTCCCACGGTGCCTGACCGCGTGAGTTTGAGCGATGCGCGCGCAATGATAGCGGCGCGGGGGATTGCGGTGCCTGAGGCTGTGTTGGCCAAGCTGGCGGATGCACCGCACCCCGAAGATGCAGTTTTCACCGGACATGAAGTGCGAGTGATCGCCTCGGCGCGCCTATCGTTGGAGGCGGCGGCTGCGCGTGCGGAGGCGGCAGGGATACCTGCGGTGATCCTGTCGGATGCGATTGAGGGTGAAGCAGATGTCATCGGGCAGATGCACGCCGCGATTGCGCGGGAGGTTGTGGCGCATGGGCGGCCGTTCAAAGCGCCCGTTGTGATCCTGTCGGGAGGAGAGACGACAGTGACCCTGCGCCACAAGGATGGGCGCGGCGGGCGGAACACAGCGTTTTTGCTGGGCTTTGCTCAGGCGATTGAAGGTGTGTCGGGAATCACTGCTCTGGCGGCGGACACGGACGGGATTGATGGCTCGGAGGATAACGCGGGCGCGTTCGCGGATGGCAGCACGGCAGCGGCGATGCGTGCGGCGGGCGTTGATCCTGCGGATGCGCAGCGGCGCAACGATGCATGGGGCGCGTTTGAGGCTGCTGGTGGGCTGTTTGTGACAGGGCCGACAGGGACAAACGTGAATGATTTTCGGGCGGTTTTGATTGAGGGGTGATTTGAAGCGTTCGAGCGAAAGCTGTGTGGAGGTGAAGGAAGACCTGTAGGGGTTTCAAAACTTTGCCCTCTCGAGACATTCGATTTGCGAATACCCTGCCGGACTTTGCGCTCCTGCTTTGTCAAAGCGCTTGGTCGAAGAATTCGAAGCCAAAATCGAGCTTTTGCGGCATGTCCATTTCGGAACTCTCGCTCAATCTTACAGTCGGTTCCTGCGTTTTAAGGTTGAAAAGCAGTCTTTCGTGAGAGCCCTATCATTGTCTGGAGTGCAGACTTCGCCGACCTTCCCATTGATAGCGTGAATGGCCGCTCTCCGATGCAAAATGTACCAAGAAGATGCTGCAGGATCGCAGCACATAACGTTGGTTCCGATTGAGCGCTCCTTGCCCGCACACATAATGAGGGCAAGGAGTTAGGGGTATTAAATTGACGTATGCAGCAACACGAGATTGTCGAGAACGAGAGTCTAAGACCAGATAACGAGCTAAGGCTACGTTGACAAAGTCCGACCCCAGACTTCCCCTTCAACATGTAGACAGTTCCAGAATGGCATGGGGGGTAAATCCCGCTAAACAAGAAATAAAACTTATTGATAATAATTTTCCTACACAGCTAATTTCACGAGGCACTGCCAGATTTCTCCCAGCTGATCTCAGAAATGGCCTGAATTTCAGTTTGTGTCAGATCCTCCGCAATCGGCAGCAGCGTTGGCACAATGGAGTCTCCCAAACTGAAGCGTAACAGGGAGACACCGCTGAGGCGCGGGCGTTCGGTTATCGGGCGGGTCGCCTTTGCCAATTCACGTGCAAGGGTCGGCGCAGCAGCAGATGTACCTTCAACGCCAATTCGACTGCCACTTCTTGCACCTGCAACACGGATACTGCCGCGTGATCGGCTGACGGATGCAGGCGCGACCACATCCGGACCCCGCACTCCTGATGCTGCAGACCCTTCGCCAGAATATCCGACCGCACTCAAAGTATCTGCAAAACATCCCCCAACGACCACTGTATCGCGCGCAGTGGCAAGTGAGTTTAGAGTTCCTGCACGCCGGATATGGGACATGTTGCCAAGTTCATCCATGCGATCCTCGGTGATCGGACGTCCAGCCAAATCATAAGCCTGATACGCACCGTCCGCAAAGCGCGACTGCCGCCCCCCTCCCCGAAAGCCGGGGATCATATCATCGCGTTGAATGGTAAGATCAATCGGCCAAACGGCTGAAGTGTCCGCCTCAGTTTGCTCAATACTCAACTGCCAATCCCCCGAAGGCACATAAGGTGCGTCGCGTGATGTCGGTACGGTGCCAGGCAATGCCAGTGTGATGCGAAACCGGCCTGCGCCCGCACCACCTGCCACCCATTGAACATATGCACGTGCCAGAAACTTATCGCCGCGCCGCAAGCTATAACTGACGTCGACGGGCCCTGCCGTTAGCATCGCAAGTTCTGTTTCATCAGCCACGCGCAGCCCCAAAGACAGCGGCAGTACATCAGGTCTGGATGACAGTGGCGCGGTCCAGATCTCAAGGAAACTGGGTGTAGGATCATCAGGAAAAAGACGCCAGAATAGAGGTGCTGCATCCGCTGGAAGGGGTTGGTTCAAGACCGCATGGCTTTGCGATAGGCGGTGATTTCCAGCAGGTATGACGATACTAACAGGTGCGCGATCAAACCCGCGCGTCACGTTAATTTGGTCAATAAAGCGATCCAAAAGGCTGCTGCCGTCCTTTGGACCAGCCGTCAAACCAAAGCTGAGATTAACGATAACCGGATAATCCTGACCATCGCGCAGGCTGCGTTGTTCGATGTGATCGAGCAGGCGCACCAATGCGATGATAATGAAAATTTCCGTGAACGTGCCTGATGTATCCGCCGTCACCGATTGGGGCAACGTAACCAGTGCAAGGTCGTAGGCCTCGGGATTGATGCCCATCCGTTCAGGCAGGCTACGAAATGTGCGATCGCGCGTATCGGTGCCCGCTGCGAACCCAGCCGCCAGATCAACGATGGCCGTGCCATGCCCCGCGCGCCGTGCCAGTGATTGCAAGGCGCCGGTTCCCATGTCCATTGCACCCGCCGCACGGTACACGCCGTCTTCATCTAAAAGGGAGCCCGATTTGCCGCGTCGATGGTCATGAAACAGGTCTTCGATCTGTTCGCGGCCAAGTTCACGTCCGAAAGGAACATCGGAATTTGCACCGTCATGATCCGCGCCCTGAAGCCACAAGAAATCAATTCTGCTATCAAACGCATCGGAACGAAACCGTTCGTGTGCAAATGCAATTCCATCATCGATAACAGCCATGATCACGCGATCACGGGCATGAGGCAGACTGTCATTCGTGCTTTCTGGTTTCGCATCCAATGGCTTGGCCGTCTTTGGTGCAACCCCCGCCGTTTTCAAAAAGCGGTGCAGGACTGTAGGCCATTTACGCGGCTCGTCGCCCAATGCGGTGCGGATCGCACGGGCGAGCCACGGTGTGCGCGGTGACAGGATATCCGGAAAATCATCCGTGTCGGCGGCAGTTTTTCCGATATCCGCAGGCGACATCGCCCATTGCAAATAAGGCGACTGCGGATCATCAGCCAAGATGGGCCCGTCAATCGACCACGTCGGATCCGTGGACATGATTCAGCCCCCATCCTGCAGCATTTCTGCCTGTGCGGAGTGCCAAAGGCGGGTCCATAGATCGTCGGTGGCGCGGGTTTCGTCGCTGTTTGCGCGCGCGACAGGTTTTGCACCTTTGATGGCTGCGCGTTCAATCAGATCAGCCACAATACCTTGATGAAAATCACTGTTGTTCCAGCTAGGTCCAGCGAACGTCCATTGCCCCGCGTCGCCATGCCCCGCAACTGCCCAAAGATGTTCGGCCAGCGCCATCCCCAGAACCGCACCCGCACCGCTATCAATGGGGTAGTGCACCCCCGCAACGGTCCGATTGATCGCCACACGGGAGGCCAGCCGAAACCGGTGTTCCATATCCGCCGCACTACGCACCACCGATCCGCTGCGCAAAAGCGTCAAAATTCCCGCCAGCAAAAACGCCTCAGTGGCATGGCCGCTTGGCAAGCTTGCGTGGGATGGCGTCGCAATAACGGGTTGCAACCTTGGCGAAAAGGCCACGGGGCGCGGCGCATCAAAGGCCAGCTTGATCCGCTGCGTGATCGTGCCTGCAAATCCGGATGCCGCGTGTAGCAACAGCAACGTATTGGGCGTGTGGGTCGCATCAAGTTGATCAATCGCACCAAAGAATGACGTGATATCGCCAAGCTGCACCAGAATTTCGGGCATCCGTTCGTCACGCAAGTCACCGTAACTGCGCAGAAACGGCAACTGGGCGGCAAAATCAGCTATATCGGGCATTTCAAGCGCGACAAGAGGTGTGATGGAAAACGGATCGCTCGCGGCCTTTGCGTCTGCTTTAAGGCGCGGTCGGACGGATGCATGCGTCGCATCGGCCTCAACATAAACAGTTTGCAGCAATCCCCCGATCAAAGATTGCAGCGCATAGTGCGCGGCTGGCAGGCGGGGCAAATGCGCATCATCGCTCATCTTACTCAAGTGGCTCTCGCGTGCGGTTCGCATCAATTCCAGCCGCCCTGCAATGGCGCCAGTATCTAACATCTCCGTCCCGACTATACCGTCGTGGCTTGCGGCCAATGCCGAGGACAACAAGGGGTTCGTGTTTCCCGCGCCTTCTAGTCCTTGGGTCGACTGCGTGGATTGGGTGGATTGTGTAGATTGGGTGGAAATCAACGCCTGAACGGACTGGACGGACATAATGGACCTCGTTTCAAAAAAAAATTCACAAAAATTGATACTGAAGCCTAGGTCGGAGACGCCGTCTCTGAAAAGGTATGGATTTCCGCTATAACCCTACAGCGTGCAAAAATGTAAAACTCTGGTACCATAATAGAAGTCTTTTTGGGGGGTAAAATGGATTTTTATAATAATTCTATAACCTTACGGCTCGCGGGGCCGCTTGTTTTGACGCGTGGTGATGGAAGTGACATCACGCCTGCACCAGCGAAGATCCGCGCATTGCTGGCGTTGATCGGCACGGGACCGCAGATGTCGCGCCCACGTGCGTTCGTACAGGACAAGCTGTGGAGCACCTCAAGCCAGAGCAAAGGGGCAGCAAGCTTGCGCCAAGCGTTGAGCAGTCTGCGCCGGCATCTCGGGCCAGAAGCGAGTGTTTTGCGCACTAACGGGACAGCCATCAGCTTTGATCCGAAACGTGTCAAAATTGATCTGCGAATTAATCAGGGCCACGGCGTTGGTGGTGTGCCCGAATTTGCCGAAGGTCTGGACCAAGATGACCCTGAATTCGAAGACTGGTTGCGCGAGCGCCGTCAGGAATTTGCGCGTCTAGTGAAAACAGCGAAACCACCCGCACCTGTTAGTAACCGCCCGACGCTTGTGACGTTGATACCAAGTTGCCAGACACAAAGCCTGCGCGCATCGGCTGAAATTCTGACAGCAGATATTGCGGCACAGGTTGCGCGATTTGGGAATGCCATTGTGCAACTGGACCCAAATGCCAATGGACCGCACGATCGGCTGGCCGTTCAGGTTCGCTCGGCTGCATTGGGGGAACATGTCCGGTATCAGGTTTCGCTCATTGAAATTGCATCGAAATCAGTAATCTGGACGGGCGATTGCGATGGCGCGATGAACGATCCATTGGCCAATCCAGACCTGTTTTCGGAATTGACGGCAAATGCGGCCTTTGAAGCGGTCCGTCATTTTGGACGCGCAAGTCCAAATGCAGACTTGAACATTGCCCCCTACCAAGACCGACTTGCGTACCAGATGTATGCGCATTTCCCGTTCAGGGTCACGTCCGATATGGGTGATATCGACAAGTGGTTGGCCGCAGATCACGGGCCGTCGTCCGCCGCCCTGCAACTTGCATGGCGCGCGCGCCTCCGGGTGGTGTGGTGTCTGGAACGCTCGGCGGATCATGCCAACGCATCACAGCAGGCCCAAGAGTTTGCACGTAAAGCTATGACCCTTGATCCTGGGAACGCGACGGTCGTCGCGCTGGCCAGCGAGGTCGCGTTGCAATTGCAATCACAGCCCGATGTGGCCGAAGAGATGGCCAAAATAAGTGTTCGACTTGATCCCAATAATCCCTATGCGCTGGCGAACTTTGCACAAACGCTTGTGCGGTGTGGCAAGCCATCCGAAGGGCTTGCCGTTGCGCACAAGGCGCTGCGGCTGTCCGTGGGGCATCCCAACCGCAGTTGGTGGCACTCGATTTGCGCAATGGCGGCAATCCAAGCAGGCGATATGACACTCGCGCGCAAACACGCTGAGATCGCACATTTTCAGGCGCCCGATTTTCGCCCGCCACTGCGGTTTCTGGCTGCATTGCGGTTCAGGGCAGGTGACGAGATCGGGACAGCGCGTGCGCTGCAGGATTTGAAAGCGCTAGAACCTGATTTTTCCTTGGCGCGGATGGCGGATCATTCTTACCCGGTCGCGTCGTTGCGTGATGCATCCTTGATGGGAGTGACCAACAGCGGCCTATTGTAAAGCGCCCTTACGTGTCGATCACCCACAAAAGTAGGCGCCGCGGTTCCCCGCGACGCCTTTGCTTTGTCATGATAGTAGGGCTGGTATCACATCAAAGGAAGAAATCACTCGCGACATAGTCGTTCGCTACGGTGCTGCCATCGATGATGAGGATTTCAAGCTCGTAGTAGCTGTCATTATCTGTGTTGCCGCGCAGGTAGGTGTTACCACCCGAATTGACGACACCCAGTTGACCCGCACTCAGCGTTGCATCCCAACCCTGCCAAGAAAAGGCCTGATTGCCAGCCACCAACACGTTCGCATCAATAGTCGACAAATCGATCCGGTCTTCGGTTGCGAAGCTGAACTGCAGACCCGCGCCATCAAATCCAACGATCATATCGGTCACAGCCTGCGAGGAGTCCGCGGTCGAGTTGAAATCAAACACATCTTCGCCAGATCCGCCGTACAGGACGTCAACACCCGACCCACCGACAAGGACATCGTCGCCAGCGCCACCATAAAGGCTATCGTTTCCGGCTTCGCCCTCAAGACGGTCGTTGCCATAGCCACCGATCAATCGGTCATTGCCAGAACCCCCATCAAGGAAGTCGTTACCGGATTCACCGTCAACCGTGTCATTGCCACCACCACTATAGATGCGGTTTGCCGCGGATGATCCGTCGATGGTGTCATTGCCATTGCCCGCCGTCACGTTCTCGAAATTGACAAAGCTTTCGTTGCCATAATTCGTGTCCCCTGTCGTCAGATCGATTTCATAGTTGCCAGACCAATGGGTTGTGTTCACCGTGTCGACACCTGTGCCACCGTTCAGCGTTTCGTTGGTGCCAACTGCGGCATAAATGTAATCGTTGCCGCTGCCGCCATCAAAGGTACCATTGCCGGATGAGCGGATGACATCATTGCCAGCATCACCATACGCAACATTAGTCCCAGTGCCTGCATCGATGTAGTCGTTGCCGTTGCCGCCATACAAGCTATCGTTGCCAGAACCGCCGTAGAGCCGATCATTGTCGTCTCCACCAAACAAGCGATCGTTACCTGCATCGCCATACAGACTATCATTGCCATCCTGACCTAACACATAGTCGTTGCCGCTGCCCGCGTTAACAAGGTCATTGCCAGCGCCCGCATAGATGTAGTTGGCCCCAGTCGTACCGGTGATCGTATCGTCGCCAGAACCAGATACCATGTTCTCGAAGTTCACGAAGCTTTCACCTGTATAATTCGTGACACCCGTCGCCATGTTGACGGAATAGTCGCCCGTGAACGTCGTGGTATAAAGCCAGTCGGTTCCCGTGCCGCCATCAAGGGTTTCAGGTGTCCCGTTTCCAGCATGGATGCGGTCATTGCCCGCCCCGCCGTAATATGCGCCGCGACCGGACGAATAGATCGTGTCGCCATCGTTGCCACCATAAACGGTGTTGGTTCCTGACGTGGCCGTGATGACATCAGCGCCATCATTGCCCCAAAGACTATCGTTGCCAGTACCGCCATAGATACGGTCGTTGCCAGTGCCGCCATAGATACGGTCATCACCTGCTTCGCCATAAATCGTGTCATTGCCATCCTGACCCGACACATAGTCGTTGCCGCTGCCCGCGTTAACAAGGTCATTGCCAGCGCCCGCATAGATGTAGTTGGCCCCAGTCGTACCAGTGATCGTATCGTCGCCAGAACCAGATACCATGTTCTCGAAGTTCACGAAGCTTTCACCTGTATAATTCGTGACACCCGTCGCCATGTTGACGGAATAGTCGCCCGTGAACGTCGTGGTATAAAGCCAGTCGGTTCCCGTGCCGCCATCAAGGGTTTCAGGTGTCCCGTTTCCAGCATGGATGCGGTCATTGCCCGCCCCGCCGTAATATGCGCCGCGACCGGACGAATAGATCGTGTCGCCATCGTTGCCACCATAAACGGTGTTGGTTCCTGACGTGGCTGTGATGACATCAGCGCCATCATTGCCCCAAAGACTATCGTTGCCAGTGCCGCCATAGATCAGGTCGTTGCCAGTGCCACCATAGATACGGTCATCACCTGCTTCGCCATAAATTGTGTCGTTGCCAGCCAGACCAGAAACAAAATCGTTGCCGCTGCCCGCGTTAACACGGTCATTGCCAGCACCAACATAGATCAGGTTATTCGAGGTGTTGCCCGTGATGGTGTCATCGCCACCACCGGTCAAAATGTTCTCGAAGTTAACAAAACTCTCACCAACAAAATTAGTGACACCTGTGGCCATGTTGATCGTGTAATCGCCCGAATAAGTCGTGGTATCGAGCCAGTCCGTACCCGTGCCGCCATCAAGGGTTTCGGGAAGGCCATTGCCCGCATAGATACGGTCATTGCCTGCGCCACCATCGTATGTGCCACGGCCAGACGAATAGATCTTGTCATTGCCGTTACCGCCATAGGCCACGTTTGTACCGGTTCCGCCGCGAATTACATCATTGCCGTCACCGCCATACATCCGGTCATCACCAGTCCCACCATCAAGACGATCATTGCCAGCGTCGCCATATAAAATGTCATTGCCACCGCCGCCATCAATCGCGTCATTGGCTGCGCCACCACGTACGTAGTCGTTGCCATCACCGCTTTTGATATTGTTCCCGCCGGATGTACCGATCAGCGTGTCATTGCCTGACCCCGTGATGAGGTTTTCAAAATTGACGAAGCTTTCAGTGGCAAAGTTGGTCACGCCCGTCGCCATGTTAATTGAATAAGCCCCAGAGAAGGCAGTCGTGTTCAGCAAGTCGACACCCGAGCCACCGTCCAGCAACTCAGTGCCGCCATTTCCGGCAAAGATTTTGTCATTGCCGGCCCCGCCGTAATAGCTCCCGTAGCCCGATGACACGATCGTGTCATTGCCGGTTTCGCCGTACACCACATTGATGCCAGAACTGCCGGTGATGTGGTCGTTGCCGGATCCGCCGAGCAGGCGATCATTTCCAGTACCACCGATCATACGGTCATCGCCGTCCTCGCCGTACATGCGGTCATTGCCGGTTCCGCCGTACATGAAATCATTGCCGCTGCCGCCGTAAAGGAGGTCATCGCCACTGTCGCCGTAGAGGCGATCATTCCCGTCGTCACCAAAAATGCGGTCATTGCCGCCATTCCCGCGAAGCCAGTCATTGCCAGCCTGACCACGCATGAAGTCGTTTCCACCCAAACCACTGGCGGCGTCATCCCCCGCAAGCATGTTGAATGTATCAGCCGCATTGGTTCCCGTAATTGGTGATCCGACTGTACCGTCATTGTTAATTGTTCCAATAAAATTTGCCATTGTTTCTATTCCTCTTAATCTGAATGAACCGCTGTTTCTGAACAGCTGGCCCCAATAGATTACCCTTGCGTCAAGCCAGCGTGATGCGACGTCAAAGCATTGTATTGATTAATAATTGTGTGGGTTAGAATCGCGCGATTAGTTGATTTCACCGACTCGATGATCTTTGACAGAGTCTGAAAAGTTCTAAAACTTGGCCATCGAGGGCTCTATGCGGGATCGCTACGTTAACTTGTGGGGCGCTAGTTTGTGGCAGGGTAGGGGGCCATAATGCGTATAGTCTGATGTCAGCGCCTAAGGGCCTAAATTGGGTGATTTGATAAGAGAGTGTTTCTGGCTCATCGTAACCAACGAGGAGTGGGACAAGAGACAGACAACTGGAGCACGCAAAAGTCCTGGCGAGAGGATCATCAAAGTGTCCGTTGTCAGGTTTTTTGGATCCAATGAAGGCTTAAACTAAGAGAGAGTTCGGCTCATCTGGTGGATTGCATCATGCGCGTGCGTGCTGTGATGTAAGCGGCGCGTTTCGAGCGTGTTATGTTTAGTCCTTTCTCGTTGCAGCAGAATGGTTTTTTCGCGGCCAAAGTAGGCGGCGGCTAGCGTGCCATTTTTTAGGCTCTCGTGGTAGAGTTGGTGATTGTAATGATCGACGAAGGCTTCAATTTAGGCTTTGAGATCAGGGGGGAGGAAGTATTTTTCAGCAGGATGCGCTTCATCTACATCCGCCTGTGCCAAGTCGAGACTGTTCTCCGTTATCGCGCTGCAGACGGTCTTCATAGCGTCTTTATCAAATGCTGTGCGTTGTGGTGCCCCTCTACTGTTCGACTTCCCGACGCGCATTCCTGCGAACAGGTTTGAGGGGGCATGTCCGTTCTTCTCTACCCAGTCGAAGAAGGTTTGAATTGTGCTGATGTACCCGTCGATTGTAACCGTAGTGACCTTGGCAATGTCTTTGATTTTCACAGCCTCTAGCAATGACAGGTCGCGGGTCTTTGCCATCTTGTTTCGATTTGTAGGTAGCTCCAACAAAATACGTTTCACGTACTGTGCATCTCGTTCAGTAAGGGCTGCCAGTGCTTTGTCGCTGCCGAACAACTCAGTTAGCATACTAAGATTGGTTGTCCTTTTGGCTTTGGTTTCAGCTTGTAATGTGCCTGCCGCTTATTCTCATTGATGTATTCGTTGATTGCGTGCTGCTAGTTGTTCGTCGCGTCGTGCTGCCGTGCTCATAGGTGTTGGATGAGTGGCGATGGATTTCCCATGCTTTTAGCATGTCCCGGAAGGCTAACTTGTAATTGCGCAATATTCTCGCGGGGTTTTCGTTCGCTGCAGACTGGGGGATACCGATTGCCCAGCAGGAGTGCCGCAGGAAGCCCTCTATGCCTTATAGGTGGAGGGTACTTAGAAGTCTTCATCCGACGCCCCAGAGAGCGCCTGTGCGGCCTTGACGGGCGCAAGTTGCTGATCGGTCATCGGCCCATTCGCATTGAGCTGGTCCATCTTAGGCGGCAGTGCTTTTTTGAAGTAGCGGTGGATCAATACTCGGAGTTCGTCATGAAGATTGTTGGAAAGAGCGTTGCTGTGTCGCAGGGCATCACCGCATGATGCAAAAGGTGACGTGCTAGTTGGCCTGCAAGTTTGGTGCACCGTGTTCCTATCGATAAGCGAATGGAAGCACGTTTTGCGCAATTTGTGACTTTGGGAAGGGGCCAGCAGAAGTAAAATATACTGTGCCACGAACAGTATATGTACACATCTAAACGCATTTTTGTGCCTCACTTGTGTGGCACACCGTTTCAATGCTTCTCTAAGGTGCAGTAAATAAGGGAAATGGTGGAGCATAGCGGGATCGAACCGCTGACCTCCTGCATGCCATGCAGGCGCTCTCCCAGCTGAGCTAATGCCCCAATCACGCAAGCGTGGTTTGGTCCACCCGTCTGAGGGTGTCTGGTGTGGGTCGAGATGACCCGATGCGCCGTTTACTAGGCACAAGCGGCGGCGGGATCAAGCGAAAAACGCACTGTCCGCCGCCACCATTTTTAGTCGTCGTCGTTTGATGCTACGTCTGCAATCTCTTCGAGCGGAACTGTATCATCATCGTCTTCGTCGTCGTCCAGCAGATCGTCGTCCAGATCCACATCTACATCATCGTCATCTACGAGATCATCTTCGTCTTTGATCTCGGATGCTTTTGCTTTTGCGGATGCTGCATCTTCCGCGTCAGCGGCAATCATGCGGGATTTTGACTGATCTACTTCCACGACTTCGCCCGTGTAGGGGCTGATGATCGGGTTTTTGTTCAGGTCGTAGAAACGCTTGCCCGTGGTGGGGCACAGGCGCTTGGTTCCCCATTCTTCGTTGGGCATGGATTTCCCCTTTGATACTTGGTGTTGTGTCTAGATGATGTTGTCTTTAGGTGATTCAGGGCGAATGCCATATGCGAAGGGTGCTGTCCAGCCCAAAGCCCTTTTGCCCCCATCTCGAGTGTCCCTTATGTCCGACCCACATTTGCCCGGAGACCCGCCGATTCCCCTGATCTTGCGGCGTTCGGCGCAGGCAAAGCGGATTTCGCTGCGCATCAGTCAATTAGACGGGCGGGTCACGCTCACCATGCCGAAACGGCTGGCGGAGCGCGAAGCGTTGGATTTTGCACGCAGCAAGGAGGGGTGGATTCGCAAGCATCTGGAAGCACGCGGTGAGGATGAGCCCGTAGGTATTGGCAGCGAAGTACCATTGGGCGGCAAGATGTATCCGGTGATTGCAGGCATAGGACGGCGGGTGCAAATCACACCTGATGGCATTTTTGTACCCGGTGCGGCGGAGCGGGTCGGCAAACGCCTTGGCGCACATCTCAAGGAGATTGCGCGCGACAGGCTGGCAGGGGCGAGTGACGATTATGCTGCGCGCTTGGGGCGGCCTTATGCACGGCTAAGCTTGCGTGACACCCGCTCGCGCTGGGGTTCGTGCACCTCGGATGGGGGGTTGATGTACTCATGGCGGCTGATCATGGCACCGCCAGAGGTTTTGGATTATGTCGCGGCGCACGAGGTCGCGCATCTGGCGCAGATGAACCATTCCTCTGCCTTCTGGGCGGAGGTCACGCGCATTTATGGTGACTATGCCGCTCCGCGTGGCTGGCTGCGCACGCATGGCAGCACACTGCACCGCTATAAGTTCTAGGGTATTGCGCATTCGGCGTGGCGCTGTTCACTAATGGACTGGGGGCATGACCCGCAGAAGTGAAGGGAGATCGCCCCTTGGTGCAGGTGATGATTGACGTTTGCCCCATATGTGATCACAAAACGATATGAGCTTGATCCCCCGTCCCGTTGACCCCGCCCCATTGGCCCATGACCGCGTGTACCGTCATTTGCGATCACGCATTATGCATGGAGATCTTCCACCAGGTCATCCGCTCACCCTGCGGGGATTGGGTAAGGAGTACGAAGTGTCGATGACGCCTGCGCGCGAATCTGTGCGCCGGCTGGTGGCTGAAGGGGCGCTGAGCATGTCAAATTCGGGGCGCATCTCGACCCCGCTTTTGAGCAATGAACGGATCGAGGAGTTGGCTGCGCTGCGTGCGTTGATCGAAGTTGAATTGGCCAGCCGTGCGTTGCCGCGTGCGCATCTGGCGCTGATCGAGCGGTTGCAGAACATTAACAGTAAAGTGGGTGAGGCGGTCGCGCAGCGTGATGCTGTCAGCTATATCCGCACCAACCTAGAATTCCACCGCACCCTTTATCTACGCGCCCAAGCACCTGCGATGTTGGCCATGGCCGAGACGGTTTGGCTGCAGATGGGGCCGACGATGCGCGCACTTTACGGACGGCTACGCCGCACGGAGCCGCCGCATTTCCACCGTTTGATAATCGCAGCACTTCGGGCGGGAGATGAGCCGGGGTTGCGGCTTGCTGTACGCTCGGACGTGACGCAAGGATTGCGGATGCTGGCGTCCTGAAACGCATCTGTTGCGTGCCTTGAGGGCGCTGGATTGATTTCATTGGCGAAATAGAGACGCTGGGTAGTGGGTTAGCTGGATTGTGAGCTCAGTATTCGGTGGATGAACGTGGTTTGTTCGGGCGTGTCAGGAATTTGGCTCCCGCGCATTTTTGCAGTGTGGGAGAGGGCAGTTTCCGCGTCGTAGCCGAAGTGTCCAAGGATGGCGCAGGTAAGCATTCCTGAGCGGCCAATACTGGCGAAGCAGTGTAATGCGATATGCTCACCATTCTGGATACGGGTGGCGATGGTCGCCGCGAAGTCTGCGAATGGAGCAGCGTCAGGCAGGTGCATGTCGCGGATAGGGTGGTTGAGAAACGTGATGCCGTTCGTCGCGCAGGCGTTACCCTCTCCGTGCAGGCCGATTTTTGCGGCTTCATCGGGTTCCAGCAGGGAAATGATTGTGGTGATGCCTGCTGTGCGCGCTGTTGCGACGTCATCGGGCAGCGTTTGCGGGCGCGTCATGATGGTGAGCGCGCCCGGCAGGTTTGTGGCGATAGGGTAGAGCGTGATCAGGCTGCCAGCCCGCGGTCGCCCATATCGAGGTATTTCTCGCGGCGGTCTTTGATGAGCTCTTTCGGGTTTTTACCCTCAAGTGATTTGAGCATCTCGCCGATGGCCACGGAAACTGCCGCGATGGCTGTTTTCGGATCACGGTGCGCGCCGCCTTTAGGCTCAGGGATAATGCGATCGTTTACGCCGAGTTTTTGCAGGTCTTGGGCGGTGAGGCGCAGAGCTTCTGCCGCTTCGCGCATTTTCTCGGAGTCTTTCCAGAGAATGGAGGCGCACCCTTCGGGGGAGATGACGGAATAGACGGAGTGTTCCAGCATCGCCACACGGTTGGCAGTAGCAAATGCTACTGCACCGCCAGAGCCGCCTTCGCCGATGATGACGCTTACGAGAGGTACGCCGATCTCAAGGCACTTCTGGGTGGCGCGGGCGATGGCTTCGGACTGGCCCCGCTCTTCGGCGCCTTTGCCGGGGTATGCGCCGGGGGTGTCGACGAGAGTAATCACGGGTAGGCCGAAGCGGTGGGCCATTTCCATCAGGCGCACTGCCTTGCGGTAGCCTTCGGGGCGGGCCATGCCAAAGTTACGTTCAATCCGCGATTTGGTATCGTTGCCTTTTTCATGGCCGATTACCATCACTGGCTTGTCGTTGAAGCGGGCAAGCCCACCCATAACAGCGTGGTCGTCTGCAAAGTTACGGTCCCCTGCAAGCGGTGTGTATTCAGTGAAAAGCGCCTCAATGTAGTCTTTGCAGTGGGGGCGTTCCGGGTGGCGTGCCACCTGACACTTGCGCCAAGGCGTTAGGTTTTTATACAGGTCTTCCAGCATTTTTGCGGCTTTGACATCGAGGGCTTTTGCCTCGGCGGTCATATCGGTGTCAGGGTCACGTCGCGCCATTGCGCGCAGCTCTTCTGCCTTTCCCTCAATCTCGGCGAGGGGTTTTTCGAAATCCATATACTGGGTCATGTGATGCGCTCCGCACTGGTGTTCT